>DASZWE010000391.1:0-11088 GCA_035546735.1 Puia sp. | reverse complement strand
TCGCGTCCATAGGCCCGGCAAGCGCCTGGTCCAATAGGACAGACAGTCAATTCAGTACATACCGGCCTCCGATAGCAAAATAATTCAACGCCCTGTTTAGGTTGGTCACCAGGTAAAATCCGTTGCTTTTCAGTCCCTCCGGATAGCTTGATCCTCCATATCTGGAGTGCCCATAATCCATATATACCATGTTCGGGAACCCTGTCTCCAGCACCCAGCGATGCGTTATGCGATAGGCAACACCCGCAGCCAGGCTTGCCGTGATGGCATAGCCTTTAATATCTGTGTTTAATTCACCGGCCCCCTCGAAGGCGCCCTTCTGGCGGGAATAGCTTCCCCCAAAATCCCCTTCCACGAATAAGGAAAAATTATGCCCCAGATCCTTATAGCGCCGGATAAAAAATGTCAGCCCATATTCATACTCCTTCAATGTATACTCAGGATCGACGCCATCCCCCGTCTGCATTTTCGAATATCCATAGGAGAGATTAACACCTGCCAACAGATTGCCTCGGATCGCCTTCCCAAAAGAAGGCGCCACCGTTGTTACAGTGGAGCTGGGATAATTCGGAGTAATAGGGTTATTATCCTGCTTTTGGAAGGACACCGTGCCTCCCAGCAACAGCTCACCCTTCCCGATCTGCGCACGGCACGTACAAAACAACAGCAGACCCGTCGCCAGCAGATAGAAATATTTGTTCATGATAAATGATTTGAAGTGAGGTCCGAAAAATGCGCCCATGGCCCATCCCGGATAAAGGATAAAAGATCATATCACCCATTTGAACCCAACGACAAAGCTGCCAAGCGACTGGCTGAGACCGCTTCCCACGCTGAAAGTGCTCGATTTCATCTCTGTCGGGGCCTGGCCGCTTTTCGAATGGGCATACTGTATATACGCCAGGTTTTGCAGCCCCGTCTCCAGCTGGACATGCTTGCTGATAAAATAGGCGATGCCCGGATAGAAGCCTGCATTGATCGTGTAGCTCTTATTCGCAGGAGGCTTGGTCCCACCCTCGGTATAGTTATTTGATAACGTATACCCTCCTCCCAGATCACCTTCCGCAAAGAGCGCAAAACCCGCCCCAAGGGTTTTATATCTGCGTATAAAAATTCCCAGACCATAGATATTTTGGGTAGAGATAGCAACAGGACTGCCCGTCTTTCCCTTGCTATGGCTATAGGTAAGGTTCAGCCCGACAAGAAGGTCATCCTTGACCGCACGCGCAATGGAAGGCAAAAGAAAATAACTGGTTTGGCTGCTCGGATAGCTGCCGGACCCGGGATCCGAGGTCGATCTGCCGAAGCTGACGTTCCCACCCAGCAAAATATCTCCTTTTTTGAGCTGCGCATGGGCCACGCATACAAGTAGCAGCCCTGCTGTCAGCAGGTAAAATTGTTTTTTACTCACAGGCATAAAGTTTTTTTTACGGAGTTCGTAGGACTTCGTGTTCATATTAAGTGGTTTATACCGGTAAAGATTAGAGGAAAAAAGAAATGTTCATAACAGTGAAAAGGTCTTTCACAAAAGTTTATACATAGTATTAAATCGCTCTTAAAATCAAAAACCGATCCCTGATCGGTTGCCCGAAGGGCCATCATAAAACGTTGTTGTCCGTCGAAGTTATTTTTTCAACAACGCAGGCGGACAACAAAAATCCATGCAAAGAATCGCATGGACTTGTATAATGTTTTCCTTCTGACGGTCGCCGTTCCGGCCTCTCTAAATCCTCTCCCCCCCAAAATAGCCGTGCAGCGCCTTGGGCAGGGCAATATGATCTTCCGCCTGGTGATTCTCCAGCAGACACGCCACGATACGCGGCAAGGCCAGCGAGCTGCCATTTAAAGAGTGCACCAGCTGCGTCTTTCCGCCGGCGTCTTTGAAACGTGCCTTCATACGATTGGTCTGGAATGCTTCAAAATTGCTCACCGAGCTGACCTCCAGCCATTTTTCCTGCGCCGCGCTGTACACCTCGAAATCATAGGTCATGGCAGAAGTAAAACCCATATCTCCCCCACAGAGCCGCAGGATACGATAAGGCAGCTCCAACGACAACAACAGCTTCTCCACATGCGTCACCATTTCCTCCAGCACTTCATAGCTCGTGGATGGATGCACCAGCTGTACGATCTCCACCTTGTCGAATTGATGCAGACGATTGAGTCCCCGCACATCCTTGCCATAGCTGCCCGCTTCCCGGCGGAAACAAGGCGTATAGGCAGTCATCTTTATCGGCAGCTGCGTTTCTTTCAGGATCTCATCCCGGTAGATATTTGTCACCGGCACTTCGGCCGTCGGTATCAGATAGAGATTGTCTTCTCCCACATAATACATCTGCCCTTCCTTATCCGGCAATTGCCCCGTACCACGGGCCGAAGCCTCGTTCACCATAATGGGAGGCTGATATTCCATATAGCCTGCAGCCGTATTGTAATCCAAAAAATATTGGATCATAGCCCTCTGCAGCCGCGCCCCCTTGTTGATATACACCGGAAATCCGCTACCCGTGATCTTATTTCCCAGCTCAAAGTCGATGAGATGGTATTTTTTCGCCAGGTCCCAATGCGGCTGAGCCGTCCTGGGAAGGACGGGCTTTATCCCGCCTTCACGAACAGTGACATTGTCCGCGGGCGTCTTGCCACGTGGGACAGCCGCGGCGGGAAGATTGGGCAGGCGTATCAAAGTGGCATTCAGCTCCTCTTCCACTGCGGCAAGCTGCTCCGCTATGGGCCCGAGCGAGGCTTTTAGACTGGCAACTTCCGCTTTTCTCGAGTCCGCCATGTCATGCAGGGAGTCGTCGTCCTCTTTCATTGCCCGGCCCATCAGCTGGCCTATTTCCTTTGAGGTAGCATTGATCCTGGATTGAGTAGTATCGGATTCCAGCTGCAACTTTTTACGCTGGTCATCCAGCTTTAGGATCTTGTCTACCAGATCCGTGTCCGTGAAATTTCTCACCCCCAACCTCTCCTTTACAAACTCCGGGTCCTGACGGATAACTGCCAACTGTAACATCTTCTGAGATTTTTGGTAAAGATAGTACTGTAAAAGCGTATTTTTACCAGGAACCGCTGAAAGCGGTTCGTCCGAAGGACAGACATTAGACTATATGCGGGAATTGGGCTATTTTCGGACAGACTAATTCCCGCACTTCATTCAAAACGTCCTATATGCTCGACCAGACCATGATCACCACCAGCACTAATCTCGAAGGCTATCGCATCACACGCAACCTCGGCGTGGTGCGGGGCATCACCGTTCGCAGCCGCAGCGTGCTGGGCAACATCGCCGGAGGATTACAGACACTCTTTGGCGGACAGATCTCTATCTATGTAGACCTTTGTGAAAAGACAAGGGAAGAAGCTTTTCAATACATGATGCAGCATGCGGCCGAACGAGGTGCAAATGCCATCGTCAACATGCGTTATGACGCCAATGAAGTGATGAACGGCGTCACCGAGGTATTGGCCTACGGAACAGCCGTCGTCGTCGAAAAGATCTAGCCCTTTTGGCTGTTCGCCCCGGAAGGACTCTCCGCTCCTCAAGCTCCTGAAAGGAGCTCGCCGGAAGGGCAGACATTATTTAGTACCTTTGCCTGATGCAACAAGCACAAGACGATTTGCAGACGCGGTGGTGGAACCTCGAAGCAAAGCTGGTGGACAGATTCGGGAAAAAGCCCGACATGGAAGCCATTCTTTTTCTCATTGGTATCCAGGAGTTCGGAGAGATAAGAAACAAATTTTCGAAGGAGCAGAAGCAGGACCTCATGCACATTGCCGTCTGCTCATTGTTTCGTCAGAGTGGTTACTATGAGCTGGAGCGGGTGGATGAGGACGGCTGGCCGCATTTCATACAATTGAAGGCCCTCCCGGTAATGACTATGCCCGAACAGGAGAATTTCCTGAAAGATCATATTTTACTATATTTCGAGAACGTAGGGCTTTAACCTGCTGCTTATGCGCGTTGGTATTTCCCTTATCCTTGCCATCTTCATCATATCTTCCTGCAACCCCAGGCTGGCGGGTGGCCTGCGCAAGCACGATCTGCACAAGGATGTAGAGATGATCACTACCGCTGGCATTATTGTACTTCGGCTGTCCGACTCCACTCCATTGCATAGAGATAACTTTCTGGCCCTGGTAAAGAAAGGGTATTATGACAGCGTCCTTTTCCACCGTGTCATCCGCCACTTTATGATCCAGGCGGGTGATCCTGGCAGTAAGCATAACACAGCCGGCGTTACCTTGGGAGATGGCGGTCCTGGTTATACGATACCTGCGGAATTCCGGACTTCCCTTTTTCATAAAAGAGGGGCGTTGGCCGCAGCCAGGGAGGGCGATGATGTAAACCCTCAAAGAGCCAGCAGCGGCAGCCAGTTCTATATCGTCCAGGGCAAGGTGTTTACCTCCGCCGGGCTGGATTCCGTAGAACAGTTCAGGCTCAGGGGAAGAAAGATCCCCGCCGGCCAGCGGGCCGTTTATCAATCCATGGGAGGCGCTCCTCATCTCGATCAGGCATACACCGTATTTGGAGAGGTGATCAGGGGTATGGAAGTAGTTGACTCCATCGCTGCCGTACCTACCACCGGCCGGCCGAATGATCGCCCCTTACAGGATGTTCGTATATTGAAAATGAGATTAGTAAATAGGTAGTTTTTAATTTCATTCGTTTTCATAATATTTGCATCACAAAATCAAACTCACCATGAATTTCCCCGAGAATTTACGCTATACGAAAGATCACGAATGGATACGCCTGGAAGGCAATACGGCAATCATCGGCATCACCGAGTTTGCACAAAAGGAATTAGGTGATATTGTTTATGTAGAGATCGAGACGGTGGGCAAAGCCCTTGCCGCGGAGACGGTATTCGGGACAGTAGAGGCCGTAAAGACCGTATCCGACCTGTATCTGCCCGTGGCCGGAACCATCACCGAAGTCAACCCCGCCCTCGCCGGCGCCCCCGAGCTCGTCAATTCCGACCCTTATGGAGAGGGCTGGATGGTCAAAATGACGGTAAAGGACCCTACCGACCTGGATAAATTGATGGATGCAGCCGCTTATGCCAATATCGTGCACTAATCTCTCTTTATATTCAGCGTCTCTATCCTATATATTTTGGGAATACCTATCGCCTATAATACTGAACAGGAGCTGGTGCTTGCCTTGAAACGGAGAGATAACCAGGCGTTCAGTACCTTGTACGACAATTATGCAGGCGCACTCTATAGTATTATAAAACAGATCATTACAGACAATGCAGAGTTGGCCGGCGATGTCCTGCAGGAAGTGTTTATCAACATCTACCGAAAGATCGATACCTACGACCAGACGAAGGGAAGGCTTTTTACCTGGATGCTGAATATAGCCCGCAATGCGTCGATCGATACCCTCCGTTCAAAGAGCTACCAGAACGCGCAAAAAAACCAGGAGCTCCCGGACAACGTATATAAAGGCACGCCCAATCAGTCCGTTCAGCTCAATGTCGATAACATCGGGTTGAAAAAGGTCCTGGAAAAGCTGAAACCAGAACACAGGGTTTTAGTGGAACTAGCTTACTTTAAAGGTTTTACGCATGAAGAAATAGCGGAAATGATGTCTATCCCGCTTGGCACCGTAAAAACCAGGATCAGAAATGCGTTGTTACAACTAAGAGAATATTTACAATAACATTGAATATAAAAGAATACATAGAAAGTGGCATAATCGAAGCCTATGTGTTGGGACTGGCGAGTCGGTCCGAAAGAGCTGAGTTTGAGCAGCTATGCAGGCAATATCCCGAATTAGTAGCAGCAAGAAGGGAATTTGAGGAGGGGCTGGAAAAACATGCCTCGGAACAGGCCATGCACCCCCCTGTAGGGGTTAAGGGTAAAGTTTTGGAAGCTATCACGGGCGCTAACCAGGGCGCTCCTGAACCTGTTTCTTCAAATCCACCTAAAATAATCACCATGGCCAATGAGAAAAGAGGCTCTTCCCGCCTGCTGCGCTTCGTAACGGCTGCATCCGTCGTCCTGCTCGTTTTTCTGACCTTTTTTGCGTATAAGTCCTATAAGCAGAACCAGGACCTGGAGAACAGCAACGCCGCGTTGAAAGAAAAGCTGAATTCTACCCAAAAAACACTTGACGCCATCGCCAGTGAGACCAGCATCGTCAAAAATCCCAATACCACCGTCGTCAATATGGTAGGCACCAAAGTGGCGCCCAGATCCAGCGCGAATGTTTACTGGGATTCCACCACCAGCAATGTATACCTCGTGGTAAAGAATATGCCCCAGCTGCCTTCAGACAGGCAGTATCAGCTCTGGGCCCTCATCGATGGCAAACCCACCGACCTGGGTGTATTCGACTCCAAAAGTGATAAGGTCATTTTGAAAATGAAGGATACGAAGAAGGCCCAGGCATTCGCCATCACCATCGAGCGGGCGGGCGGAAATCCGACCCCTACGCTGGACAGCATGCAATCACAAGGAAAGACCATGCAATCGCAGTAGATACAGACCACTCACCGAGGGGGAAATTTTTTCTTATTGTAGATTTTCTTCCCGGCCAGGGTCGCATCCCCTCTTAACATAAACTTTTTAAAGCGAGACTGCTCAAAATTTTTCTTTTTCACGGTCTCTTTCTATTTTAGTAGCCGTCATTACATGATGCATTTATTAAAAAAACACTTAGGAAAAATATACCCCGCTATTGGCTGGACCCTCCTGGTCATTCTTCTTCTCTCTCTTCCCGGTACTATGTTGCCCAATGAATCCCATTTCACCATCCCTCAATTCGACAAGTTCGTTCATATCACACTGTTTGGCGGATTTGTGCTTTTGTGGAATTTTTATCTCAGCAGACGCCCCCTTTCCACTAAGGAATTACTTAGATGGTTCTTTTTCATCTTTATGCTGGGCAATGCGCTGGGTATTGGGATGGAGTTCGTACAGAAGTATTGGATTCCTTTCCGGGACTTTGATACAGAAGATATCATTGCGGACATGATTGGAGCAGGATTGGGATATGGGATATCCAATTTATTCTTTCTCAAAACTGTTTAAAAGACATTTATAAACTGTTGATAACCCCTTTACAGATTTTGACAAGGTTTGTCGGACCGCGGGCGGTCCTGAAAAGGCTAATGATGGCGGTCGCTACGCGACCGCGGGTTTATTTTTTTGTGCGCTGCCGCTTGCACAAAAAAATAAACCCCTGTAGAAACAGGGGTCGTAACCAAAACTAACTGCTTATGAGAAAATTGACTGCTTTATGTGAGTCAAATAGAAAAGACTGCTTTATGATCTATATAACGCAAAACAGGTGCCAATATTACTTCGATTCTTTTCACTTCTGTTTCGCTCTGTAAAATTACGTCGCATTTCGCTCTTTCGTGATTTATCTAAATAGTAATAACATTTATTTAGCATTCACTCTCTTAAGTTAGATAATTTCTCGATTTATAGCAAGATTTTAGCGACTTTTTTTACCGTCATGTAAAGAACTGCTGTGCTATTTTCCAGAATAACTAATTCCCGCACATATATAAAGACGTAAAATCGTCGAAAAGGTTTAGGGTAATAACGTTAAAAGATTCTAAAAATGGGAAGGATCTCATCCGCCCCCATCAAACGAAGGCCTCAGGCGCTCCCTGGGGGAAGTGGGGAGAGCCTGTTTTACAAGGCCATACGGACATGATTACCCACTTGCCCGGACAGGCCGGTAGCCGCCGGGCCACCGGCATTAATTCTGTCTGGCCATTTTCTCCGCGTTCTCCGCAAACTGAAGAGCATCGATGAATTCCTGGATGTTACCATTTAGGACATCGTCGAGGTTGTATACCGTGAGACCGATACGGTGATCCGTAACCCTTCCCTGGGGAAAGTTATACGTCCTGATCTTGGCGCTGCGGTCACCCGTGCTGACCAGGCTCTTCCGGTGACGGGCGATCTCCTCTTCCTGCTTGCGTACCTGGTCCTCGTAAAGCTTCGTACGAAGCATTTGCATCGCCTTCTCCCGGTTGCCCAGCTGGCTTCTTTCCGTCTGGCAGACCACCACCACGCCGGTAGGTATATGGGTTAGGAATACCTTCGTTTCCACCTTGTTCACGTTCTGACCACCGGCGCCGCCGCTGCGAGCCGTCTCCATCTTCACATCGCTCTCCTTCAGCTCGAAATCCACCTCATCCGCCTCGGGCATAACGGCTACCGTAGCCGCACTGGTATGTACGCGGCCGCTGGTCTCCGTATCGGGTACCCGCTGTACACGATGCACCCCGCTCTCGAACTTTAGCGTACCATACACATCGTCACCGACGATCTCCACCTGGACCTCTTTATAGCCCCCTACCGTACCCTCGCTCTCGCTGAGAATGCTTGTCTTCCAGCCCTTCTTTTCGCAATATTTTATGTACATGCGCAGCAGGTCGCCGGCAAAAAGGCTGGCTTCATCTCCACCCGTACCGGCCCTGACTTCCAGGATGGCGTTCTTCTCATCCTGCGGGTCCTTTGGTATCAGCAGCTGACGGACATAGGCTTCTTGCTGCACCTTCTTTTCCTCCAACGCCGGGGCCTCCGCCTTGGCAAGGTCCCGCAGTTCCGCATCATCCCCATTCAGCGCCTCCTTATTGAATTCGATATTGTCCAGCAGGTCCTTGTATTCCTCATACGCTCTGACAATCTTTTCCAGGTTGCGATATTCCTTGCTCATGGCGCTGAACTTCCGGTTGTCGCTCACGATCTCCGGGTTGCTCAGAGCCACTCCCAGGTCTTCAAATCTCGCTTTTATGGCTTCCAACTTATCTAACATACCTTTATCTTCTTTTTAACCCATGTCCGTCTTTCCGCCAGTGGGCGGATCAGAACGGGCCGGAGGAACGCAAACCTACACCAAAATGCGAAAATTTAAAGCAGACTATTTGTTTACAGGCAAGGAAATGGCAGAAGAAGGGTCCGTACTGGTGACAAATGATGAAGGTATCGTCCAAACCATCCTCCCCGCCTCCGGGGCAGGGGAGGATATAGAATCATTTACAGGGCTCTTGACGCCCGGCTTTGTCAATTGCCACTGCCACCTGGAACTGTCACATATGAAGGGAGTATTAGCCGAAAGGACGGGACTGGTGGACTTTTTACTTTCCGTCATACGCGGGCGTGGCGCCACCGCTACAGGCTCCTCCACAGGGTCTCCCGGCTCCTCACCCGCCGGTATCCTGAACGCCATAACGGCCGCCGAGGAATCCATGCTGCACAACGGCATCGTCGCCGTCGGGGACATCTGTAACACCACCCTCACCCTCCCTCAAAAGGCTGAAGGCCGCCTGTTCTATCATAATTTCATAGAAACCATGGGGTTTATCGAACAGTCCGCCTCCGACAGATACGCCGCCTCCACGGATCTCTTTAAGGATTTCGCCGAAGCCTATACCCTGCCCATCGAGGCCAATTCCCTGGTACCCCATGCCCCCTACTCCGTCTCCTCCCGTCTGTTCCAATTGATTGCGAACTTCCCCGGCAACCATCTCCTCACCATACACAACCAGGAATGCGCTGCAGAAAATCTCTTTTCCCGGACAGGACAAGGCGACTTTCTCCGACTGTACCAGGGATTGGGACTGGATACCTCCTTTTTCAAGGGCACGGGCAAAAGAAGCATGGCTGCCTACCTTCCGTATTTCCATCGCAACCAGACCCTCCTGCTCGTACACAACGTGGACACGGACGAGGATGACCTCCGGTGGTGGACGGAGTGGCGCAGCGCCCAAAACGGCGCAGCCCCCAATATTTATTTCTGCCTCTGCCCCAATGCCAACCTCTACATCGGCGGACAGCTTCCCAATGTAAACCTGCTCCTGTACCATGGCTGTGACATCGTCCTGGGCACCGACAGCCTCGCTTCCAACCATCAGCTGGACATATTGGAGGAAATGAAGACATTACAAAGCTATTTTCCGGCGCTATCCACCGCCACATTACTACAGTGGGCGACTTCCAACGGCGCCAAAGCCCTGCAGCTCGACAGTATGCTGGGAACCTTCGAACCCCGCAAACAGCCAGGTGTAGTGCTGATAGAGCATATAGAGGAAGGCAGATTCTCCCGGCAATCCAAAACCCAAAGGTTGATATAACGCCCCGGCGGACCTCGGCGCACCTGTCAAAAGGTTGTTCTTCCCCGATAAGAAGATTAGACGCCCTCGATGGTCCGTCACGCGCTGGTGATAGTCTGCAACACTCCCAGCGTCTTCATTTCGCCGAAATCAGGCACATGCAGCGCATAAAAATTCCGGTAAGCCAGCAGTAAATGACGGCGGGTGTCCTGGTTCAGCAGCAATTCGCTGAGCTCCACCGGCTGTCTCACCCGCAGCAGCTGGGAGGTGATATAGGCATAGCCACCTTCCAAAAAGTGGAGATGGGAAGGATATTCATCTACGAATACCCCTTCCTGTAAGTCCAGCACCTGACGGCTCTCCGAATAGGTGTCCTCGATACGGAATCCAAAAAAGCCCGCCAGATGCAGCGTGAAGAAAAGAGGGAAGTTCGCCAGCACCGGCCCTTCCGCCTCGTCCAGGTGAATAAAGGCGTCCTCGATGAAATAAAAAAGGTCCATATTGGGCTCCGGCTGCCTGAGACATTTCTGCAACAGCTCCACCATGAACAATGCCACCGCATTCTTTATGACATCAAAAAAAATATGCCGGTAAAGATACCCCCATTTGAACTCCCTGATCCGCTGCAAATGCTTAAGCTCGTTGTGATAGACGATGAGATCCAGCATGGCAGCCGGCTGAAAAAGGTTGGCCTTGCCCGGACCTTTTTTGGTTGAAGCCCTTACCCCGTTTACCAGGTAGGACTGTACGCCAAAAAGCTCGGTATAGATCGTGACGATGAGGCTTGTCTCCCCATATTTCACCGTCCTGAACACCATTCCCTTTGTCTTGTGCAGCTGCATATACTTTCGTAATCTGTCCGATTGGTCGGCATGTCTATTCGCCCCGCCTGGTCGCCTGCCCCGGTCAGTCGCCAACGTATCCTCCTCCGATTGGTCGGCCCTGTTATCCCACCCCGCCTGGTCGCCTCCTCCGATTGGCAGGCCCTGTTATCCCCACCCACCTT
>DASZWE010000390.1:0-3911 GCA_035546735.1 Puia sp. | reverse complement strand
CCGGTTCCCTCACCGAACTGGTGACCGTACTTGGTAAGAAGGTTACCATCGAAGAGGTCAATGCCGCCATGAAGGCTGCCGCCAACGAAAGCTTCGGCTACACCGAAGACGAGATCGTCAGCAGCGACATCATCGGCATCGCCTATGGCTCCCTTTATGACGCCACCCAAACCCGCGTCATCACCAATGGGGACACCCAACTCGTAAAGACCGTCAGCTGGTATGACAATGAAATGAGCTATGTTAGCCAGCTCGTTCGCAGCGTCACCTACTTCGCGAAATTGATCTCCAAATAAGATTTCTTCATGACCGGTGTTCCCGCAAAGGGAGACCGGTCTTTTTTTACTAACGACCGACATATGAGCCAGTTCAGCCAGTATAATTTTAAAGGGCAGAAAGCCCTGATCCGGGTGGATTTCAACGTTCCGCTCAACGATAAGCTCGAGATCACCGACGACACCCGCATGCGGGCCGCTATTCCTACCATTAAAAAAGTACTCGGCGACGGCGGCAGCGTCATCCTCATGAGCCATCTCGGCCGTCCCAAGGACGGACCCACCGATAAATATTCGTTGAAACATCTCGTTCCTCACCTACAGCAGTTGCTGGGCGGATCCCCCGTCCTTTTTGCCAATGACTGTATTGGCGAGCAGGCCTATACCACGGCCGGCATGTTAAAACCCGGAGAAACGATGCTCCTGGAAAACCTTCGTTTTTATAAGGAAGAAGAGAAGGGCGACAAAGCTTTTGCACAAAAGCTGGCAAAGCTGGGCGACGTATATGTCAACGACGCGTTTGGAACAGCCCACCGGGCCCATGCCTCCACTGCCGTCATTGCAGACTTTTTCCCCAAGGACAAAAAGATGTTCGGTCTGCTGATGGAAGGGGAGGTCAAAAGCGCCGAAAAGGTATTACACCAGTCCCAAAAACCTTTTGTCGCCATCATCGGCGGCGCCAAGGTCTCCGATAAGATACTGATCATTGAAAATCTCCTCGAACGCGCCACCGACATTATCATCGGCGGCGGCATGGCCTATACATTCATGAAGGCCCAGGGCGGCAAAATAGGTAACTCCCTGTGTGAGAACGACAGGCTGCAAACAGCCTTGGACCTGTGCAAAAAGGCAGATTCCAAAGGCGTCTGCATCCATCTGCCTTCCGACTCCATCATCGCCGATAAGTTCGATGCCAATGCCAACGACTCCACGGCCCCCAGCAACAACATCCCCGACGGATGGATGGGACTTGACATCGGAGAAAATGCTGTAGAGCAATTTACTAATGTCATCCACAATTCCAGGACAATCTTGTGGAATGGTCCCATGGGCGTATTTGAAATGGAGAAATTCCAGCGCGGTACAAAGGCTATCGCGAAGGCTGTAGCCGAAGCCACTCAGCAAGGCGCTTTCTCTCTTGTAGGAGGCGGCGACTCCGTGGCGGCTGTCAACCAATTCGGATATGCCGACAAGGTCAGCTATGTATCCACCGGTGGCGGCGCTATGCTGGAATATTTCGAAGGAAAAGAGCTGCCGGGCATAGCTGCTATCAAGAACGCGAAGTAATGATTGGTAAGAACGCCAGATAATCATCGGGCCAGGAACCAGGCCGGCGAACTATCATTGCACGCGGATCACAATTTTCCCGAACTGATGGGCCTCCTCCATCCGGCGCATGGCGGCTTCTCCTTCGGCGAAAGGGAATACGTTGTCTATGACGGGATGGATGGCATGCTGCCGGACGAATGCTATCATGGAATGAAAGTCATCCGGACTGCCCATGGTGGAACCAAGAATATTTAGCTGTTTCCAGAAAATCCGCCTTGCTGTCAGCGCAGTAGGATTCCCACGGGTGGCGCCATAGAATACGACCCTTCCACCGGGTGTTGCCAGGTTCAGCAATTCATCCATTCCATCACCGGCGGCTCCATCGATGATGGCGTCGAAAGTACCTGCCAATTCCTGGAGGTTTTTGCCCCAGCTTTCGTTCTTATAATTGGCGCCTCCCAATGCCCCCATCGCGATGGCCTTTTCGATCTTTTCTCCGCTGCCCGAGGTCACATATACTCTCGCACCCAGGGCGACGGCATATTGCAGGGCAAAAAGCGCCACTCCTCCGCCGATGCCGGTGATCAGGACCTTCTCGCCTGCCTGCACTCTGGCCCGCGTGGATACTGCCCTGAAGGCCGTAACGCCTGCCAGCGGGAGCGCGGCCGCCTCTTCAAAAGAAAGATGCGCCGGTCGCTCAACAATATTTTGCACAGGAACTTTTACATATTCCGCAAAAGTGCCATCGTCAGGTAGTCCCAGGATACGGAAATCCTTGGGATCCTGGTGGGAGAGGGCGCTGCCCCAATGAATGGCGGGATTGATGATGACCTCCTTGCCATTGAAGGTACCGGCGGGGTCATTTACTACTACGCCCGACCCATCCGAACCGGGTGTGATTGGATATTTCAAACCCGCATATTGTCCTTTTTGTATCCATACATCCCGATGATTGAGCGCAGCAGCGTGTATGCGTATGATGGCTTCGCCCTTACCAGGCGTTAGATCCGGCTTTTCCTGTACAGCCAGCGGCTCGTTCTTTCCCGACAAAACCAGTGCTCTCATATTTAATATTTAAATACCTTTCCGCCAGCCATCACTTCCTGCGTCTCCCCATCGAAGAAGGCTTTATAGCCCGTGTGTACGGCTGCATTGGTCATAATATTTGCAATAGAATGGCTATAGCCTGCTTCTACCGGCGCATTCGGCGTTTTTCGACTGCGGATACACTCCATCCAGTTTCGGATATGGCTGGACGTAAGCCGGTCGCCTCCGGTGTTGGCCGATGCAACAACGGGTTCAACTTCAGACAAACTCAATTCCGGCAATAGATTCGGCTGCATGTTCATCTCATCGGCAAATCGCTTTGTCAACCCTCCTGTCGGGGATACCTTATTGGTGATCAGATTCAACTCTCCTCCATTGGAGTAATAAATTTCGGCGGGTTTTTCATCCCCATTGTGCATGCGGGATGCGAAGGTCACCTGAAATCCCGAGGACGGATCATCGTCCGGACCGTAGTCGAAAACGGCGGTGATGGTGTCCCAGTTCTTTCTGCCATCCTTCCATTGGTAAATGCCTCCGTTGGCCACCACGCTACGCGGATGCTTCAAGCCGCTGAACCAATGCACCGTATCGATCTGATGGCTCATCCATTGGCCGGGAAGACCCGATGAATAAGGCCAGAACAACCGGAACTCGAGGTATTTCCTGGGGTCGAAAGTATCATGCGGCCTGTTTAGCAGGAATCGATTCCAGTCCGTATCTTCCTCTTTCAATTCGCTTACGAGCGACGGCCTGCGCCAACGGCCGGGCTGGTTGACATTCCAGGTCAGTTCTACCATGGTGATCGGCCCGAATTTTCCGGACCGGATAAATTCATTGGCTGCATGATAATTGGCGCCACTCCTTCTTTGAGAGCCTATCTGCACAACCCTATCCGTTGCCTTGATGGCTTTCAGGGCCGCCCTGTTGTCCTCCATCGTCTCGGCAAACGGCTTTTCTACATAGGCATCGCATCCTGCATTCACCGCTTCAATGGCATGCCGCGCGTGCTGAAAATCGGCCGTGCTGATAAATACCGCGTCGACAATCTTTTTCGAATACAGTTCCTCGTTGTTCCGGCATGCGATAATATCATGCTGCATTTTATCTTTCCACATGGCTGCACCCTGCTCTCTTCTCATCTTCCAGATATCCGATACCGCCACCACATCAAAATTCAAATCTTTGTAATGATTCATGAAGCAGGGCATATGCGAACTCCGGTGCCGGTCGGAAAAGCCCACAACGCCTACCCGTACCCTATCGTTGGCACCTATGATCTTACGATAGCTGCTGGCGGTGAAGCCCATTGCCCCCATGTAG
>DASZWE010000389.1:0-9797 GCA_035546735.1 Puia sp. | reverse complement strand
ATAAAAAAAGGAATGGATCAATATTCGGGACCCATCGAGCGGGTCGTGCTCATTATGGCGTTGTTGGTCGGCGTGTCGGCATTGGTGACCTGGAGGGGTGTTCGTTTCAGTCGAAGGAGGCCATGACCTCTTCGATATAGGGTGTTTTTATTAATTTCAACAGGCGCCAGCCTTTGAAGAAGATGGTCAGGTTCATTACTACTGTTACCAATACCAGCCCCACAATTCCCAGGAATTTGAAATCGTGCCTGTCCAGATATGCCGACTTTACAGAGGTGTGGTAGGCAGTTGCCGCCAACAGACAGGCTCCCACCAGTGCATACAGCAGCGTTATGATCCGGCAGATGTGCAAAAAGACCTTTGCGATGACGGTGACGGCGTAATGCCGGTAGTAAGATCTTTTCATCAGGATCAGCTGCAGTGCATACAATATGGACATAATAAGGCCGAAGCCGGCGACAAAGAATGCGATGAAGTCCTTTTCGTCAGAAAAATTGGAATTGTAACCAATGACGATGATGAGCGCTGCGTTGCAGGCAATGGCTCCATAAGACAAAGAGTTGATGCCTTTGACCTCTTTCATTTTTCCCGGTCGTTGGAATTGTTACGGAGGAAATAATACCAGCGCAGGAGCCGGAAGTTCAGGTTGACGTTGATAGCGACGGAGAGGCCGATGAGGAGATAGCACAAGCCAATAATACGAACACTGGACATCGTCAATGTAAAGCCAATTTCATTGGAGGGAGCTTTGGGTTGCGCATCCTTCGTATAGTCCTGCAGAAACTTAAAGACGGCCGTTGCGTTGGTAAGGATGATGATGCCTGCGATGACAAACAGAAGGCCTAATAAAAGGGCAACAACGCCAATAAAACGAATGCCAGTCGATGTCTGACTGCTAAGGGGAACAGCTGGGTTCTTCAGGCTCTTTTGCAGTTGAAGGGACGCATAACTGTGCAGCACGATCGCGCTGCAAAAGACAAAGAGGATCAAGAAGGCAGTCGCTCCGGAGCTCAATATGCTGAAGAGAATGTTGAGGCAAAAAAAGCTCCAGATGATCATATTGATCCAGGTGAGCACGGTAGCTATCTTCAGGATCTTATTCATGGTCCACCCCCTTTAATGCAATGCACAGCTCATCCAGTTGTTTGTCATCGATGGTGCTGGGGGCATCCAGCATCACATCCCTGCCGCTGTTGTTCTTGGGGAAGGCGATAAAGTCACGGATGCTCTCGCTGCCTCCGAGGATGGCGCAAAGCCTGTCGAACCCGAATGCAATCCCCCCATGAGGCGGGGCGCCATATTCAAAGGCACCCAGCAGGAACCCGAACTTATGCAGGGCCTCTTTTTGGCTCATGCCCAATGCCGCGAACATCTTCTCCTGCAATTCGCGCTGATAAATACGGATGGAGCCGCCGCCAATCTCATTCCCATTCAATACCATATCATAGGCGTTGGCCTTGATGTTGGAATAGGGATGCTCCAGGTATTTTTCTGCATTTTCGATGGCAGGGTTGTTGTCAATCATGATCCTGATGTCCGAAGGCTTGGGAGAGGTGAAGGGGTGATGTCGTGCTACCCACCGATTGTCCTCCTCGGCGTATTCGAACAGGGGGAAGTCCAGGACCCAGAGCAGCTTGAACTCATTCTCTTTCCGAAGTCCCAGGCGGCGGCCCATTTCCAGCCGCAGCTCACTGGTGGCCTTTCGCGTCCTTTCCTCGCGTCCTGCGAGGATCAATACCAGATCGCCCGGCACGGCTCCTGCCGCTGCCGCGATGGCTTTCAGTTTCTCTTCATTATAGAACTTATCTACACTGCTCTTCAGCGTACCATCCGTATTGTATTTGATAAATACCAGTCCCTGCATGCCTATCTGGGGACGTTTGACCCATTCGGTGAGCTCGTCCGTCTGCTTGCGGGTGTATTCGGCGCAGCCCGGCGCTGCAATGGCCAGCACTGTTTCCGCATTGTCGAAGACGCCGAATCCGGCGCCGTTGATCAGCTCCCCATGCGCTGTAATCTTTCCACCCCGCTGGAAGGCGGATTTTAAATTGGCCAGCTTCATACCGAACCGTATGTCCGGCTTGTCATTGCCATATTCCCACATGGCCTGCTCCCAGGTGATTCGCTCCACTTTTTCCGTATAGTCGATGTCCTTTACGGCCTTGAAGATATGCCTGATCATCCCTTCGAACATATGGAGGATATCTTCTTGTTCCACAAAGCTCATTTCGCAGTCTATCTGGGTAAATTCCGGTTGCCTGTCGGCTCTTAAGTCCTCATCCCGGAAGCATTTTACCACCTGGTAGTACCGGTCATAGCCGCTGACCATGAGCAGCTGCTTAAAGGTTTGCGGGGATTGCGGCAAGGCATAGAACTGTCCCGGGTTCATACGGGAGGGCACGACAAAATCCCGGGCTCCTTCGGGGGTGGACTTGATAAGGAAGGGGGTCTCGATGTCCATAAACTGTTGTTCATGCAGGTAGTTGCGGGCCGCCCTGTTGACGGCATACCGAAGCTCGAGGTTCTTTTTCACCGCACCCCGCCGGAGATCCAGGTACCGGAATTTCATCCGCAGGTCATCGCCTCCGTCCGTATCATCCTGGATGGTAAAGGGAGGGGTGGCAGACTTATTCAAAATATTGAACGATTCCACCTTTATCTCGATGTCCCCGGTGGGTATATTGGGGTTTTTATTGGTCCGTTCGGAGACCAGACCTTTTACCTGCAGGACAAATTCACGCCCCGGAGGGTTTTCGGTCAGCGCCTTGTTCAATTCCTCTCCGAACAGCAGCTGGGTAATACCATAGCGGTCGCGGAGGTCGATAAATGTAATGCTTCCAAACTTACGTACCGTCTGCACCCAGCCAGCTAAGGTGACGGTGGTCCCGATATGTCCCTTTCTTAATTCGCCACAAGTATGCGTCCTATACATCCTTCAATTTTTTCAATTATAAATGTCCGAAAAACGGGCCTCCGGGGAAATGTAACCCGTTCTGGGTTTACCTTATCGCAAAGGAGCCATTTTGCTACCCGGAAGAGGGGCAAAGGTACTTTAAAACGCTGTCCCACATCCCCGGTAGGGGGAAAAATATGCACAATGCCGGAGAGACAGGGCCTGGAAGTTGCAGGATTAATAAAAAACTGTATTTTTCAGGTGTATGCGAATGTTGACCGAGATTACCCTGATAACCGGCCTGGTTATAGCCGTCGTTGTGGTGGCCCGTCTGGGTCGCTGGGTTATCCGATGGATAAGGGCGGCCAAGGTGACGCGTATCTATGATGACAGGCACTGGGAGTTCGACAGCATCCTGTCCCAATACAATCCCTACTATAAAAGTCTGGACGACACGGTGCGGGACAGGTTCCTCCGCAGGGTGCTTAACTTCATGGAGGCTAAGGAGTTTGAATATATCGATATCGAGCAGGAAGAAAGAATGCCGTTGCTCATCAGCGCCGCTGCCGTGCAGCTTACTTTCGGGCTGGAGAGTTATCAGTTGGACTTTTTCAAGACCATCTACATCCTGCGGGAAAATTACCGGTTTGGTCTATATAATATGCCTTTCGAAGGGCATGTCAGCGAGGATGGCATCTACCTTTCCTGGAGCAATTTCATCCGGGAGTTCACGGATTATACAGATGGGCAGAACGTCGGATTGCATGAGATGGCCCATGCCCTCGCCTATGTCAATTTCACCGTTGAAGACGGGAAAGACGACAGCTTTCATGATAAGTTCAAGAGTTTTTCCGAAATAGCCCGTCCCGTGTTCGAGAAGATGCAGGCGGGCGAGGTAACGGTGCTGGATCCTTATGCCGCTACCAATTACCAGGAGTTCTGGGCCGTCAGCATAGAGACCTTTTTTGAAAAGTCCCATGCTTTTAAAAAACAGCTGCCCGAGCTGTATCGCGCGCTGTGCATGCTGCTCAACCAGGACCCCCTTACTCCCCGCAAGATCATTGACATGGAGGTCCCCGGCGACAGATCACCTTTGGATGTCCTCGCAATCGGTTGATAGCCAATGTGCTGTTAAAAATTAACGAAAACATCTCCACAGAGCTTTTGATTTTTAAATTTTATTTCTATCTTGTTTGCAATCCGTAATGATTCATTTCCTCTTGATTAACCCGCCTAGGTTTTCCTCATTGCGTACTGCGCCACTCTGAAAGCCATAGATGCCGTATCCAACACCAATGTAAGGCCCGATTGTGTTTAACGATCGTTTCTTTTGAATCACAAAGAAAAATGGAACCTTATGGAAATCGTTGTCATTATTGCATTGGTACTGGGAATACTTCTCCTCAACCGCCCGGTGACCTTGCTTTTTCAGCGCCTCTACACCAGGCATCAATATAAACGCTTTGTTGCGGCAGAAACCTTTTATCATTCCGTAGTATCCCGTCATCTTAAATACTATAACAGGCTGAACCTGGAAGAGCAGCGGAAATTCCTGTTTCGTACCTATCAGTTCCAGCATTCCAAGAACTTTCATTATATAGAGGTGGAGCAAAATGCCGAAATGCCTATTTTGGTCAGCGCCGCGGCTGTTCAGCTTACTTTTGGATTAGAGAAATTCAAGCTCAACTACTTCGATGATATCTTCATATTGAGGGACGACTATCATTATGGGTTCTATTCCCGTCCTTTTATGGGGCATGTGGATCAGACGGGTATTTATCTTTCCTGGGATAATTTTATCAAAGGGATCTCCGGGCTGACTCCCAATTGTAATGTGGGGTTGCATGAGATGGGGCATGCCCTTGCTTATGTCAATTTTATCACCCGGACGGAAGAGGACAGACATTTTAAAAAAGAGTTTCACAATTTCTCCAAGGTGGCCCGTCCCATTTTTACTTCCATGCAGGGTGGGGTTAAAAATCTACTGGGGGATTATGCGGCTACCAATTATCATGAGTTCTGGGCGGTGGCGATAGAAGTGTTCTTTGAGAATGCTGTGCTGTTCAGGCAGGAGCTGCCGGAGCTGTATGAGGCGATGTCGCGTGTGCTCAACCAGGATCCGTTAAATTTTAGTGGTACGGGGGTGGCGACTATCATACGTCGTATGGAGCCGGCGGTGCGGAAGGTGGCGCAGTAATGGCGTTGCGCGGCCTTTTCGTCGAGGAGATTTTCGATGGCGTCCAAACAGACCACGGGTCTGTTGGCTGTAACCGAGCGGGCGAAGGTTACGATTGAGGAGGACTGAGAGCCCGGAAGTCCTCCGAAGATCTCCATCATTAGATGTTTGCGCCAGAGGGCGACATTTCGTTTGGCACCGCATCCTTCTTCTTCGGTGAGGCGGAACATAAAGTCTTCGGGGAAACGCTCCGCGTTGCGTTTTACGGCTTGGTTGAGGACCTTGGTTGGGACTTCATACAGGGTGGCCAGGTCGAAATCCAGCATTACTCTTTGGCTCCTGATCTCATAGATCTTATCGCGGATAAATAGTTGTCTGCCTTCGGTTTTGAGGAAAGTAACCTCCGGGCGACAACCGCTTATGATTGTCCTTCGGACAGCGGACTGTTAGTCCGCTCTGACTTTCATAGTATGTAGGTTTTTGTGGGGAGTAAAATTACCGAATCATCTACTCAAAATTTTTGTAAATCTCTTTACATCCGCATCGGGTCGGAGGGGCTTCCCGTTTACCATATGTTCTACGAGCTGGTGGGCGAAATAGGGGGCCAGCGAGCAGCCTTTTGTACCCATGCCGTTGAGGATGCCGACGGTGGGGTGCAGGGGGTGGAAGCCAACGAAGGGGCGGCGTTCCAGGGTGGCGGGGCGGACGGAGGCGATGTGGTTGAGGATGCGGAAGGAAGGTTTTAGCCAGTCTTTGAGGAGGGCTTCGGTCCTTTGTCGGAATGCTTCGGTGGGATCGGGATTGGTGAAGGACCATTCATAGGACGAGCCGACCCAGAACAGGCCGTCTTTCCAGGGAGCGAGCGTCAGGCCTTTTTTGAAGATGGGCGTGTCGCGGACGTCGCCCGCGCCCGATCCTAACGGCCAGCCGGGGATATCCAGGATCAAGGCTTCTCCTTTATTGGGTGCAAAAGGCAGCCGGGAGAAGTAAGGATTATGAAAACTTTCAATGCCATCACAGAAGATGATGTGGCGGGCAGTGATATCTCCGTATAGGATCCGGTCCTTTTCTATGATGAGTGAAGCAGGGGCAAAGCGGGATTGATCCAATACATTTTTGTGTAAGAGATGCCGGCGCCAGGCGGGCAGGAGGCCGGGCAGGTCTGCGAGGTAGCAGTGCGTGATCATGCCATAGCCAAGATCATATTTAAATTGTGCGCTCCAGGCCTGTTCGTCGGCAGGCAGCTCGAGGTACTGCGGATCTTCTTCCAGCCTTTTAAGAAAGGCCAGCCGCATCTGGGCGGTGGGGAAGAAATCGATGACCCTTGCGGGTTTGAGAAGGTTGATGGCAGCCGGGAGAAAGCTTGATCTCTGTAATTCTCTACCGATGGAGGCATATGCGTTCTCTGCGAATGGGAGAAGCTCGTCGATCATCCAGGTCTTTACGATCCGTCGCCCTGTCACGGGGTTGATAAGTCCTGCTGCTGCGCGGGAGGCGGTGGCCGGTCTTACCTCGTCGATGACGACAAAGGAGAGGCCTTTTTGTTCCAGCCACCAGGTGAGGAAGGTCCCAGAGATGCCCTGCCCTATTACCAATACATCCTTTATCATGGTGTGGCCTCCTCTACATTCACCCGTATGCCTTCGCTGTGGAATCCGAATTCGGGAGCGTACATGCATTCGATGCTTGTCACGCCATTGCTGAAGTTTCCTTTCTGTCCCACGAAGAGCGGATATTCAAAAACATAGGTTCCTTTGGGAAGGCTCGCGAAAAAGAAATCTGTGCTGGCATCCTTTGTACTCTCGTAATATCCCAGTCCACCCTGCCATTTGTACTGGCTGAGGACATTCACGGGTTCCATACAGGATGCACGCATATCCTTCATATGTACATATTCGAGGTCGCGGTCGGAACGCAGCTCGATCCGCACTTTTACTTTGTCGCCGGGGTGCAGGACGCCGTTGTCGGTCAGGGGTTCCAGGACGGGGCCGCGATCCGTATTTTTTTCGATGAATAGTTTCTTCACCAGTGTGAGCGGAGCCTTTGTGTTGCCGGCGGCAGTGATCTTGTCCAGGTTCTCGAAATACTGCCAGTATATGGCTCCCCAGGCGGGGAGGGTGGAGGAGGAGGCGCTGGTGGTCTTCATCGTCACCGTGATGTTTCCCATGGAGGGTTGCACGCGGTCGCCGTCGACTACCTGTTTGAAGTAGCCTGTGCCGGCCTCGGCTCCCTGGCTGGAGGAGAAGGTTTTGTTACCTGCCTGTATATCGACATTTCTTTCGACTGTAAGCCAGTTGCTGGTGGCGGGACCGGCAGGGCCCGACTGGGTGGGCATCAGCAGCGCGTAGCAGGCATCGGCCGTTGCCTTGGTGGTCGACCAGCTATGGGTTTGTTTTTGCCGGAGGAGCCATGTTTTTAGCGCGGCCTCGTCTTTGGGGGCGTTGGCAATTTCATGGAACGCCTCTATCAGCAGGGACTGCGTTTCGATGGGCGCCTGCCACCAGTAATAGCCGCCTTCCATGCCTTTCCAATACATCCCTTTTTCCTCATCACGAATGGCAGTTTCTTTCAGGGAAGCGATGATATTTTTTCCTGTCTGCACGTCCCCGGTGCGGAAGAGGGCCAGGGCGATCATTCCCTGCATGTATTTGCTGTGCTGCAGCCACTGCTGTTGCGCCTGTTTACGGAAATAGGTGATGGCGGGGAGCACGTTTCCGGGAATGCCGTATTGTGGGAAGAAACTACGCATGTAGAGGTAATCTATGGGTAGTTCGCCGATGAGCAAAGGGACAGGCTTTTTAGATGGGGGCAGGGGCTTTTTCTGTCGAAGGATCTCTTCATAATCCTTTTGTATTTTCCCATCCAGGTAGGGCAGGGCTGCTTTGACGATGTCCTGCACTTTTACCGTCAGGGTGGATGGGATGGCGTTCAGCTTTTGCAGCCGGCCGATGCCGGTGAGGATGTATTGTGTGATATAACGGTCATCGGGTCCTCCTTTGAACCAGACAAATCCGCCATTGGAGGATTGCATCTGCTGGATCTTTGTCAGCGAGGCCTCCAGCTCTCTGCTCATCCGGGTCCTATCGAACAGCAAGGCGATATGCTGTTTCTGCTGGGACTCGCTTTTCCCCTGCAATACCCAGGGCGTCTCCTGCAACAGCACCGACTTCAGCTCCTGGTTCTTTTCCAGATTGCTTAGCAGAGCGGCAGTGTCTGTCGTCCGCCACCTGTCGAAAATTGTTTTTATGCGTGGGGAACTGTTGACAATCGTAGTGGCGAGGGCGTTTGCATAGAATCTATTGAAGGTCTGTTCCGCGCATTCATATGGATATTCCATCATGTAGGGAAGGGCCTGTACGGCATACCAGGCGGGGTTGGAAGTGAATTCCACTGTCAGGGCATGGTGGTTGAGGGTCTCGCTGCTGTCGCTGTGCAGCAATTTTTCGAAGTGAAATTCTTTTGTACCGTCCCCCTGCATGTTGAGCGGAAGGCTTTCCGTCACCAGCATACGGTTGCTGACTACGGGCAGGGCTGCTTCTTCCCCATCGCTGTACGTTTTGGACCGGGCTACGATGCGATAGGTAAGGGGGCGGTTGTATTGATAAGGTATGTCGACGGGGAAATCTACGACGGAGCTTTGGCCGGCGGCTACGGTGAAGTATTGGTTTGCCTGCCGATTGCTGAAGATACCATCGGCTGTCTGTCCGGTGGTGGGGTCTGTCAACTGCAGCTCGATCTGCCCTGTCATCTCCGAGTCGGAGAGGTTGACCACTTTGACGCCCAGCTCCATCCTATCCCCTTCGCGGAGGAAGCGTGGCAGGTTGGGCTGTACCATCAGCTGTTTTTGGGTTACGATGGACTTTTCGGAGTAGCCGAAGGCCAGGTCTTTTGTGTGGGCGAGGATCATGGTTTTCCAGCGGGTGAGGGCTTCGGGTACGGTGAAGGAGAAGCTGACGCTGCCCGAGTCGTCGGTGTGGAGGTCGGGGAAGAAGAAGGCGGTCTCGTTAAAGTTCTTACGGATCTGGACTGGTTCGGTGGGGGCATCGGTGTGGCGAGTGATCGACTGTGATGCTTCTTCTCCTACCGCGAATACGGTATCTTTTGTGAGGCCCTTGGAGCCATCGGGGTCTTTTTCGAGGTCGGGGATTTGGATCGCATAGGCATTGCCCTCGTTCTTTTTCATTGGAGCGGCGCGGAGATACCCATCACTGCCTGTGACTGCATAATTCGCCGCCGACCCAGGCGCCGCTCTGACCCTCCCGTTAGAGGAGATGATCCTCCTATTAATAAGCGTGACCCTTTGCCCATATATCGCATCGAACCCGTTTTGGATCAGCCTGTCGTACTGCTTAAAGTAGGAAATGGTCACCCTCTCCTGCACGTAGGAATTTTCCGAGCGCTCCGTACCAAAGCAGGTTGTTCCATTCCAGTTATCGAATGGAGTATAAGTCGGGTAGAGGTCCGGGGTGGCCCAGTTATGGAGCTTGAATTGATCGAGGGATGCATCATACATAGCGGCCAGCACTTCCGCCGACATCTTGTCTGTCTGTTTGCCTTTGATCGTGACCTTCCACTGTTCTTCACTGCCGGGCAGAACCTTATCACGCCAGGTGTCATATTGTATGCTCAGCTCCTTGTTTGTCCAAGGTACATTTATCCCAGAACGACGAGTATATAAGCGTCCATCTTTTATGAAAGCGTCGTCAACACCGATACCACCCCGATCGG
>DASZWE010000388.1:0-7214 GCA_035546735.1 Puia sp. | reverse complement strand
AATCGAAACCTTGATCCACCAGCTTAACAACTCTGAGACCAATCAAAAGATGCCTGCCCTGATACCCGTAAGGGTCATCACCAAGGTAAATCGTGATCATCATTAATATATTTTTTTCATGTCCACAGCCATATCAGTTTATCCAAACCCCTTCGATCATTTCATTCAAATAGAGTTGACTTGTGCAGAAAATAGAGATTGTATCATTTTACTGGCGGATCTGAAGGACAACAGGATCATTCGGATGCTGGGCGCCGGACTGGAAAAAGGTGTGAACAAGATCCCGCTGGATGATCTGCAGTCCCTGCAGCTGGGCGAATACCAGCTGGACATCAAAGACCCTACGGGAGAATCCATCTACGAGACTATGCTTATTAAGCAATAAAGATACGAGCAGCCTTTCGACAACAGGATACAAGAGCACTAACCCGGTGCTCTTTCTGTTTTTATGCCAATTCCATGAGCCGCAGAAAGCGGCTCGTCCAGAACCGTAGGTTCCGAACGAGAAGGGCCGTGTCGAAGCAGGTCCGACGAAGTCCTACAGACATTAGCGGTTTGCGGGAATTGAACTATTTTACGAGCAGTTAAATTCCCACACATTAACTTTGCACCATGACAAAGCTATCGGTGAACATCAACAAATTCGCCACCCTTAGAAATAGCAGGGGGGGAGATAATCCGGACGTGGTCAAGGCAGCCATCGACGCACAATTGTTCGGAGCAGACGGGGTCACGGTACACCCTCGTCCCGACGAGCGGCACATACGTTATAAGGACGTTTATGACATCAGAAAGATCATTACCACCGAATTCAATATTGAAGGCAATTCCCAGGAACAGAAATTTGTGGACCTGGTGTTGGATGTACGTCCTCATCAGGTGACTCTGGTACCCGACGCCCTGGGACAGATCACCTCCAACCACGGCTGGGACACCATCCGCCATAAGGACTACCTGATAGACATCGTAGGGAAATTCAAGGCGGCCGGCATCCGTGTCTCCCTCTTCATAGACCCCGTCATCGCAATGGTGGAAGGCGCCGCGGAGACGGGTACGGACCGCATCGAGCTCTATACCGAAGCTTATGCCCATGGCTTCCCCAACGACAGGGAAAAGGCAATAACCCCTTATCGCACTGCCGCCATTCGCGCCACGGAGCTGGGCCTCGACCTGAATGCAGGCCATGACCTCGACCTGCACAACCTCGCCTACTTCGCTCAAAATATTCCCAACCTTTCCGAAGTATCCATTGGACATGCCCTGGTTTGCGATGCGCTCTACCTGGGATATGAGAATACAGTACAGCTGTACAAACGACAGCTGCAGCCTGTGGAATAGAACCGACCACAGGTCGGTTGTCTGTAACCAAGCGTAGCGAAGGTTACGACCGAGGAGGACCGTGTCGAAGCAGGTCCGACGAAGGCCTCCATCATTAGCCATTTTCGGACTGAAGGTACTTTTACCGCAGCCGAAAGGCCGAACCCAAACCGACCACAGGTCGGTTGTCCGAAGGACCATCATTAGCCATTTTCGGACTGAAGGTACTTTTACCGCAGCCGAAAGGCCTAAAATAAAGAAGCCCCTGGAAAGGGGCTTCGCACCTTTGCTTTATGATATAACCTTCTTACAAGGTCTCTATCTCCTGTATCTCTTCCATCTCTCCATCCACCACCCGCACTATCCTGATCGACCGCTTATCCTGTACCTGCACCACATATGAGACAGGCTTATCGGGCATATTGATCTCATTCACATAAAGAATGGAATAATCATAATACACGCTGCGAACCTGTCTCCTTACATCGTTCGGCAGATGCTCCGCTGTGTAGCCGGAGATAGTGGTAAGCCACCCTCCCCAATTATCATAAAAGGCCCTCTTCATCACCCCATCCTGTGCGAATCGGCAGACATAGCCGCCATCTTTCAGAGATTCCCACCGGACGTCGGAAGCATCTTTATAAACCCTGGAGAAATTCCTTATAGCCCTTGCATCCGCGGTCTTATCACCGGGCACATGCGCGCTGGCCAGCAGGACAAGGCTGATCCATATGCTGGTTAATAATAGTTTCTTCATACCTCTTGTTTTTATTTACAGCTAAATTACTACCTGCCACAGCGGAAAAATTGGAGTTTCGTCCAATGAGATAAATGCGTAGACATACAGCAAAAGGGACGTCGACCAATACCGCCGATCTGCGACAAACGCCATTCGTCGCTATTAGGACCAGGAATACAATGTTGCCAAAAAAAGATGTCTACCTTTGTAAAAACAGATGGCTGCTTGTCCCTCTACACCTTCATATTCTCCCCGGGAAAAAAGCACCGGCGACAACGTCACCTGGCATTCTGGAGCGTCTATGCCAGCTATTTTTATATGCAAAGTATTTCACCTAATTGCATCAGGGAGCTGGACGCAAAGGATGTATTCAGCTATGCATTCGTTAGCTTGTATTGCTTCCTTCCAGCCTGTATCATCAGCGTCTACGTTTCACTGACGGTGTTCTATTCTCATATCCACCGCAAGAAACAATATGTCTTCGCCTTGCTTGGCTATTTCGTCCTCTATGCGATCCTGATCTTTATAAATTATTTCTTTAGCCTGTTGTTCTTTCAGCAATCCTGTCATTGCAATGTTGCCCAGGTACCCTTTATGAGAAAGTTTGCGCTGGGGTATATCAACGGCCAGAATGCCATCATCGCAGGCGTGCTGGCGCTGGGTATCCGGCTGACCAGGAACTGGTATGTACAGGTAAAAGAAAATCTCCTTTTGGCCCAAAAGACGGCACGCACAGCTCTGGACCTGGAGAAAATGAAGCTGCATCCCGACTTCCTCCTCGGGTCGCTGGACAATATCGTTCATCGCATCAAAACAGGCAGCCCCGACGCCCCGGATAAGATCGTCGACCTTTCAGATAAATTGAGCCGCTGGCTCTATGAGGAGGAAGAGAATGCGTAGCCTTTATCATATCGCATTCTGGACAGCAAGGTACCTGTTCCTGCTCTCTTCGTCCTTTGTCACCGGCTTTCTCCTGAATGATACGCCCAATTACAGTCTGTCCCTGTCTGTTTTGATGGAGCTGCGCAATGAAATGGTATATACTTATGTAATGGCTTATATCATACTGCCACGCTTTTTCCTGAGAAAGAAATATATCGCCTTCTTTACCATCGCCTTCCTTTATATGCTGCTGATCCAGTACCTCGACGACAAGCTGGCACAGTATATGAACCACTGGACGCCTGCCAACGAATCCCCGATCTTTCTCAACCGATGGGCCTCCTTCTGGGGCTATATAGGCTATGGCCCTCCTTCCGTATGCGCCGTTTTCCTTGTCATCCGGATGCTGAAGCTCTATTATAAGAAGATGGAGGAAAAAGAGATCCTTCTCCGCGAGAACGCCAATGCCGAATCGCAACTGCTAAAAGCCCGTATCCATCCTCATTTTCTTTTCAATACCCTGAATAACATCTATTCCTATACCTACGACCGGCCCGCCGATGCGGCCACGCTCGCCGAAAGTCTTTCCGGCACCTTGCGCTATATGATCAGGGATTGCGAAGCCAGTCTCGTACCCCTGGAGAAAGAGCTGAAAATGATCACGGACTATATCCAGCTGGAAAAAGTTCGGTATGGCCGCCGCCTATCCGTGAACAGTGATATTCAGGGGACTCCGGATCATAAAATGATCGCCCCCCTGCTTATGATCCCCTTTATCGAGAACTCCTTTAAGCACGGCGCCAGCCAGATGATGGAAGGTTCCTGGATCAAAATGCATATCTTTATCGACCATACCATGCTTCAAATGGAAGTCAGCAATAACAAGCCTTTTCGCCCCACGACACAACACGAAAAGGGAGGCATTGGATTAAAGACAGTGCGCAAAAGGCTGGAATTGCTCTATCCCGGGAACCATCACCTGGCGATAGACGTGACACCAGGGACATACCGGACCCTGATAAAAATACCTTTACAACCATCCGGGCATGTCAACTAACAAGATCATCACCTGCCTCGCCGTCGATGACGAGCCACCCGCGCTGGATGTCGTTACACGTTATATCAGCGCCATCCCTCATCTGCATCTCGCAGGCGCCTGCTCCAATGCCGTACAGGCCCTGGCCATGCTGCAGCAGCAGTCGATCGACCTGCTCTTCCTCGATATCCAGATGCCCCGGATACTTGGTACTCAATTCCTGCGCACCCTGAAAAACCCTCCGAAGGTCATCTTTACCACCGCCTACAGAAAATTTGCAGTGGAAGGATTTGAGCTGGATGCCGTGGACTATCTGCTAAAGCCTATTACATTCCAGCGCTTTCTGAAAGCAGTAAATAAAGTCATGGACCTGCCGGGGCAGGACACACCACCCACTCCATCGCCCGCAAAAAACAATTCCCCGGAATTTATCCATATCCGCGCCGATAGAAAGATGCAGAAAGTAGCCATCGACGATATCATCTACATCGAAAGCCTGAGAGATTATAGTAAGATCGTCACACGGTCGAAAAAGATCATTACCCGGCAGCCCATTTCCTCCATCGAGAACAACCTCCCTGCGGACAGCTTTATCCGCATCCACCGGAGCTACCTGGTGTCTATCCGTAAAATAGAGTCCTATACCAACGAATTCGTAGAGATCGCCCAGCAGGAGCTACCCATTGGCCGGATGTACCGCTTATCCCTTCTTTCTGCGCTTTCATAGCCCGTTAGTCCCACTTCAGTATAAAACTATCCCGGCCCGCGGTAACTAACTTTATATTTGATGTACATTGTAGGCACTCACCAAAAACTATTGCTATGTCACACCAAAAAGGACTCATCGTCAGCATACTGCTGCTGATGCTTCAATTCGGAGCCGTTTCCCTTACACATGCGCAATTGACTACCCTGCCGGATGGTGGTAACAACAGAGCCACCGTCAGCGAGTCGGTAGGTATCACCAATGTCACTATCAAATACTCCCGTCCCGGCGTGAAAGGAAGGGAAGGACAGATCTGGGGCAAGCTGATCCCCGCCGGCCTCACCGATCTGGGCTTTGGATCCAGCAAGGCCGCTCCCTGGCGGGCTGGCGCCAACGAGAATACCACCATCGAATTCAATACGGATGTAAAGATCGAAGGACAGGATCTCCCGGCCGGCAAATACGGTTTCTTCGTCAACTACGACCCCAATGAATGTACATTGATCTTCTCCAGGAACTCCACCTCATGGGGAAGCTTCTTCTACGATCCAAAAGAAGACGCCCTCCAGGTAAAAGTAAAACCGGTGGCTTTAGACAACAGCGTCGAAAGGCTGCGGTATGAATTCAAAGACCAGCAGGAGAGCTCCGCCACTATCGCGCTGGAATGGGAAAAGCTGGCTATTCCCTTCAAGATAGGAACAGACCTTGTCAAGACCCAATTGGAATCGTTCCGGCGCGAGCTGCGCAGCGATAAAGGCTTCAGATGGAACGCATGGGTACAGGCTGCACAGTTCTGTATACAGCATAAGACTGATCTGGATGAAGCATTGGATTGGGCCAACTATGCCGTCAGCGGCGCTTTCGTCGGGCAGAAAAACTTCCAGACGCTGTCTACCAAGGCCCAGGTGCTCAACCTGCAGGGAAAAACAGCCGAAGCCGACGCAGCCATGAAAGAAGCATTGCCGCTGGGACAGGTGGCCGATATTCATCAATACGCCCGCCAGCTGCTGATGCAAAAAAGAACAAAGGAAGCTTTCGACGCCTTCAAGCTGAACTACGACAAACATCCCGGAGAGTTCACCACCAATATGGGCATGGCAAGAGCATGGTCTGCTATGGGTGACTCTAAGAAAGCGCTTGCCTTCCTTCAAAAGGCACAGCCACAAGCGCCGGACCAGGTGAATAAGGATAACATCGTAAAATTGGTCAAGCTGGCAGAGGAAGGAAAGGATATCAACTGAACGAAGTGAAATCCGTCGTGGATTTGAAACGGGATATCTCTTTCTTGCGCAGTATGAACCATATAACAAAAGGAGCGACGATCCATAGAAAAGCAAAGGGCAGTATCTTCCATAGGAACAGGCAAAGGATAGAAATGCCGATGGGATAGATGAGCGCATAGCTGAATATCTTTCCCAGGGCCTTCTCCTGGTAAAAAGTCTGGGAAGTGGTCCGGTTGTGTACCACGAAATAAGGACCGGTTTTCTTTCCTTTCCTGATTGCCCAAAGAACGGTAACTTCATTGCCGTCACGACAGGCGAGGTGAAAGTCCTGCAGTTGGAAAGCATGCTCTTTACCCTGTTTGTCCATTACGAACAGTTGATCGTGGACGATGGTTGTGCTGGTTACGTTGATGGGAGCTGTATATCCTTTTCCGTAGCTTCCGCCGCCGCTGCCATGCACCCTTGTTTCCATATTCTTACCACTTTCCAGCACCTGGCCGGTGACCCAATAAAGCTCATATTCTTTGTTACAGGTATTGATCGTACGCATAGCAGCTTGTTTTAACACCAAATCTACTGCACGTTCCTGCCTGGCTCAATTACCAATGATTATCTGCCGGATATGATTTATTTTTAGTGCACAATTGGGCTATTACCGAACATACCTCCTCATTTTGTTCATATGTTGCACCCAGTGGGCATCCGGCCAGCAAAAGATGGTGGATTCACTGGTCAAACAGCTGAATGCTCATATGACAGCGGATTCTGTCCGTCTGGATCTGCTCAATGACCTGGCCTGGAGCTACAGGACCATCGACCCCGCCAAAGGGCTCCGGACGGCCGACGAAGCCATCCGGCTGGCCCGGCAGCTGGGCCAGCTCCCCGGAATGGCATCCGCCCTCAATGCCAAAAGCTGGAACTATAACAGCCTTGGCAAAGACTCCCTGGCCTTGTCCACTTTCAACCAGGCGCTGACGATCCGCCGGCAGCTGAAAGATTCCGCGGGAATGGCCAAGATCGGCTATAACCTGGGGATCATGTATTTCAACCTCGCGGACTACCGGCAGGCATCCATCTACCAGCAGGACGCACTGACCTTCTTCGAGAATAAAAGAGACTCCACCCGTATGTCCAGCGCCTATAACGCCCTTGGATTGACCTACCAATACCTCGCAGACTACCCACACGCCCTGGAATGCTACCTGAAAACACTGGCCATCTGCGAAAATAAAAATGACAGCACTGGTATGGCTCCCGCATTCAGCAACCTGGGCATTCTCTACAAGAACATGGGCAAGCTCGATAAGGCCC
>DASZWE010000387.1:0-15165 GCA_035546735.1 Puia sp. | reverse complement strand
GGGGCCAGTGCGTTTATTGTATCCCGTGAGAAGAGGATGCCCTTCTGGGAGCGCTCCAGCATGTTGCGGATGAAGCTCAGCTGATTCCTTCGGAGCAGCTTGTCCTCGAAGAGGTCTTTGTGCCATTGAATGGTCACTTCCTTTATTTCTTCGCTATGGCACTGATGTGTAAACCAGGCGTGGTACAGGTTGGGGCCTACCAGCACCAGTTCCAGGTCGTCGATGGTATCGATGTGATCGCCGACGATACGGCGTGCGCCTTTGGCATTGATGATGAGGTTCAGCTCAAGCTCTTCATGATAGTGCAAGGGGAAGGAGAATTCTTTTTTTACGCGGGAGAAAATGGTAAAGCAGTCATTCTGAGTGAGAGGCGTGATTTCCCGGATAATGTTTGTGCTCATAATGGCAGGTCGTTAAGGTTGAGAAAAAGCCGTCAGATTATCACAAAGATGAGATAAAATAGTATAAAGTAAATGAGGGGAGATGCTTTTTTTGAATGGCATTAATAATCATACAGATAACACGTATCAACGGACGAAGGAAGGGCGTCGGGGTGCGTATATGACAAATCTGGGATAAAATATCATTAGTGTAATGGTAAGGTGGGGCTATATATTTGACGTAATGTAGGACCTTCACTTCATGAAGTTACAATTACCGGATCTCGTTATCATCGCGGCCTATCTCCTCACTATGGTGATCATAGGCTGGGTTTTACGGAAAAAGGCCAGGCAGAATAAGGAGAATTATTTGCTGGGTGGGAAGTCCCTCCCCTGGTATATGCTGGGGTTAAGCGACGCATCGGACATGTTCGATATTTCCGGGACCATGTGGATGGTAAGCCTGTGCTTTATCTATGGCATGAAGAGCATCTGGATACCCTGGCTTTGGCCGGTGTTCAACCAGGTGTTCATGATGATGTACCTGTCGCGCTGGCTGCGGAGGTCGAATGCCACGACGGGTGCGGAATGGCTGACCACGAGATTTGGTACTACGGGGAGGGGGATACGATCTTCTCATAATATCGTTGTTGCGTTTGCCCTGTTGAGTTGTCTGGGGTTTATGGCCTATGGATTTGTGGGTTTGGGGAAATTTGTCCAAACATTTATACCATGGGATATCGTAGGCCCCTATGTTCCGTTCCATGTGGCCCCGGAGTATGTACCGCACTTCTATGGTATCATTTTCACGCTCTTTGCCATGTTCTATTCTATTTTGGGAGGCATGCACAGCATCGTGCTGGGGGATGTGATCAAATACGGGGTCATGACCATCGCGTGTATCAGCATCGGGGTCATAGCCATGATACGTCTGAGGGGGCAGCATTTGAATGTTCCCCGGGGATGGCTCAATCCTTTTTTTGGGGTAAGGCTCGATCTGGACTGGCGTGCTATCCTGCCGGATGCGAATAAAAAAATAGACAGCGATGGCTATTCGCTGTTCAGCGTCTTTTTTATGATGATGCTGTTCAAGGGTGTTTTTGCCAGTCTGGCCGGCCCCGCGCCCAACTACGATATGCAAAAAGTGCTCAGCACCCGGAGTCCGCAGGAAGCCAGCAAGATGAGCGGTTTTGTCTCCATCATCCTGCTGCCAATACGGTATGCTATGATCATCGGGCTCACCGTGCTGGCGTTGTTGTTCTACAACCAGATCCATGGCGATCTGCAGACGGGAGGCGGGACGGATTTTGAAAAGATATTGCCTGCCGCCATCAATGCCTTTTTGCCGGTGGGGGTCATGGGGCTGGTGCTGACAGGGCTGCTGGGCGCCTTTATGGGTACGTTCTCCGGCACGCTGAATGCGGCACAGGCCTACCTGGTGAATGACATTTATCTGAAATATATCAATCCCCGCGCCTCGACCCGTAAGACCATTTCCATGAACTATGTGGCGGGGTTGCTGGTGGTTGTAACGGGCGTGATACTGGGAATGTTTGTAAAGGACGTCAATACAGTGCTTCAATGGATCGTGTCGGGGCTATACGGTGGGTATGTGGCTGCCAATATGCTGAAGTGGCATTGGTGGAGATTCAACGCCAGTGGCTTTTACTGGGGAATGCTGGCGGGGATCATACCTGCGATAGCGCTGGCGGTGCTGAAGTCGAGGGGTTGGCTGCATGGGCTGGACCTTTATTACTGGCCGATGCTGTTTGTGCTGTCTTTGGCGGGCTCTATCCTGGGGAGCTATGCCGCGCCTGCTACGGAAGAGGCGGTGCTGCTGTCGTTCTACAGGACGGTGCGGCCCTGGGGGTTCTGGAAGCCCATACATGAGAAGGCGGTGAGAGAAGACCCGGCTTTTGCAGGGAACGGGAATTTCCGTACCGACATCTTCAATATTTCTTTGGGCATGATCGGGCAGCTATGTCTGACCATTCTGCCTATGTACATCGTGCTATGGCTAAAGGGCCCTCTGTTTATTACGGTGGCCCTGCTCGTGATAATTTGTTTGATCCTTAAAAAGACCTGGTGGGATCGGCTGGATGAATATTGATGGAACCCATCTGAACGAGTGACCCGTCTGCTGTGACCGGGGAACTATATAAAAACTGACAACATGAAGAATGCTTTTAAGAAAAGACTGGCGGATCTCAATGAGAAACATACGGCCCTGCTGAGCCGGCCCAATGAGATCACCGGAGTAGGCAATGGCATATATGATCGCTGGAAGAATCCCGTATTGACGGCAGAGCATACGCCGCTGTTCTGGCGGTATGATCTCAACGAGAAGACCAATCCATTTCTAATGGAGCGATTTGGCATCAATGGGGTCTTCAATGCCGGCGCCATCAAATGGAAAGATAGCTATGTGCTGATGGCCCGTGTCGAGGGTGCGGACAGGAAATCATTCTTTGCCATTGCGGAGAGTCCCAATGGAGTGGATCAGTTCCGATTCTGGGATTCACCGGTACATATGCCGGGCAATGGGCATGAAGAAGTAAATATTTATGATATACGTCTGACCCGTCATGAGGACGGATATATATATGGGTTGTTTTGTACGGAGAGAAAAGACCCTGCAGCGTCCCCTACCAACCAGGCTGCGGCCATTGCGCAATGCGGTATCGCCCGGACAAAGGACCTTATCAACTGGGAGCGGCTGGCCGATCTGCAAACGGCCTCTCCCCAGCAGCGCAATGTAGTCCTGCATCCGGAGCTGGTGGACGGGAAATACGCTTTTTATACCCGGCCACAAGACGGGTTTATCGATACGGGCAGCGGGGGAGGTATTGGGCTGGGCCTATCCGACTCCATTACGCTGGCGGTGGTGAAAGAGGAGGTGATCATCGATCCCCGGATATACCACACGATCAATGAAGCGAAGAATGGACTGGGGCCTGCTCCCATCAAGACGCGTATGGGCTGGCTTCATCTGGCGCATGGGGTCCGGCATACGGCCGCCGGGCTTCGCTATACGCTCTATCTGTTCATGACGGATCTTCATGATATCGGGAAGGTCATTTACCGGCCGGCGGGATACTTTATCGCTCCCAAGGGAGAGGAGCGGGTGGGTGATGTATCGAATGTGGTTTTCTCCAATGGCTGGATCGCAGATGAGGATGGAACGGTATTTATTTATTATGCTTCTTCCGATACACGGATGCATGTGGCGACCTCTACGATAGAGAAGCTGCTGGATTATGTAGTCAATACGCCTTCCGACGGCTATCATTCTGCGGGTTCCGTGAATACGCTGCAACATATCATCGATAACAATAAGGGGCTGGTTGGTCAGATGGACCGGAGGTCCATTCCCGGCCGGGCAGATGTTAGCTAGTTTGGACATTTTGGTGTAGGTTTGGGAAACGAAAACTTTAAACAGCTATGCAATTTATTTTTCGGGCTGCACTATTGCTGGCCATTTTCACTTCCATCACGTCAATGATCCACAGAAAACCGACCCGCGTTGTATTTTTCGGCGATAGTATTACCCAGCAAGGCGCTCAGCCGGGGGGATATATTGTTAAAATGAAAGAAGCGCTGGAAAAAGCCGGACGGGGCAGTGACTTCGACCTCATCGGAGCGGGTATTGGCGGCAATAAGGTATATGATCTTTATTTCCGTATGGATGAGGATGTCCTGTCGCAGAAGCCGGATGTTGTCATCATCTGGGTCGGCGTGAACGATGTCTGGCACAAGACTTCCTCCGGCACAGGCACGGACGCGGACAAGTTCGAGAAGTTCTATGCCGCCATCATCAATAAATTACGGGACAAGGGGATAAGGGTAATCCTCTGCACGCCTGCCGTTATTGGGGAAAGGACCGACTTCACCAACATGCAGGATGGGGACCTGAACTACTATTCGCAGATCATACGCAATCTGGCGCAGAAATTCAAGTGTGGTCTTGTGGACTTCCGCGAGACATTCCATAATTATGAGCTGAAGAACAATCCTGGCAACAAGGAGTCGGGGATCCTGACCAGGGACAGGGTGCATTTGAACGAAGCCGGCAACCAGCTGGTGGCGGAGAAGATGCAGGAAGCGCTGGATGCGAAATAAAAACAGCATTATGGCCAAGACAGTCATCATCACGGGCGCCAATGGCAACCTGGGCGTTGCCGCCGTAAAGAAGTTCTTAGATACGGGATATAAGGTCATCGCCGTAGATCATATCGGGACGCACCTGGGCTTTGCCGCCAGCCACGACAATTTCGAGCTGCGGGACGTCAATCTCAGCGATGAGGGGGCTACGGAAGATTTTATCAACGAGGCTATCAGCCTTTATGGCCGTATAGATGGCGCGTTGCTGCTGGTAGGGGGCTTTGCCATGGGGGATGTTGCGACGACGGATGGAGCGGCGATGAAGAGGATGTATTCCCTGAATTTCGAGACGGCCTGGTTTGTGGCGCGTCCTTTGTTCCGGCACATGATACAAAATGGCTTTGGGCGGCTGGTGTTCATGGGGGCGCGTACGGCGCTGCGGCCGGAGGCGGGGAAAGGGGCCATGGCTTATGCGCTGACCAAGCGGATGCTTTTCAATCTGGCCGAGCTGTTGAATGCCTCTGCAAAGGGAAAGAACGTGCTGGCTTCTGTGCTGGCTCCGGGAACTATCGACACAGCGTTGAACAGGCAGAGCATGCCGGATGCCGATATGGGTAGTTGGATAGAACCTTCGCAGCTGGCGGATATATTGGAGCTGGTCTGTAGTGGGAAAGAGGTGTCGCTGCAATAAAGAGAGTTGTGCACCCTTAAAAAATTTGCCCGTCGTCAGACGGGCAAATTTTTTCTAAACGGTTAACACGCTGTTCCAACCAGTGATCCCGTCCGGCTCCCTCAGGGGATTTTCGATGTCCTCCATCCACATCTTGTCGTCAATGAGGAATCTGTAATAATACTTTCCTTGCGGCAACATGGGAATGGAGATCTTCCATCCTCCTCCTTTGGCTTTTTCGGGCCTCATCTGCAGCTCATCTTTTGCCCAATGATTAAAAGTGCCCGCCAAAGAAATGTGTCTACAGGCGGCTGCACTCAGATGATGGACATAAAACTCGATTGTTTTTTTTCGCCTGTTGATATAAGGCGATTCGCGTAGTTTCATAGCAACCCCCTTTTTTAGATTTTAAATACGTAGTCTTCGTTAGGGCAGGACATAAACTTCTAAAATAAGGCCGATCAGATCTTAGCAGGCAATTCGAAGACGACTTATACAGAATAGAGTTTGGGAAAGAGTTACAAAATTTACACATTTTTTCCTCATAATGCAAGAATCCCGGTTATTTATTTGCTAAATCGGTTTAATTCTTTTTTAATGTCTTTGGCCGTCCCCAGACCCGTCAATTGAACTATATTACAGACCTCCGATGGGTGGCCCAAAACCGCACATATTTTTTCGGGCGGACCGGTACGGACGATAGCTAAGAACACTATGGCAGACACAAAGATCTTGTTAGTCGAAGACGAAAAAAAGATAGCGGAGACCCTTCGCAAGGGGCTGACCGAGCAGCATTATGAAGTGGATGTGGCTTACGACGGGCTGGCGGGTAAAAAGCTTTTCGATGGCAACGCCTACGATCTGGCCATCCTGGACATCAATCTCCCTCTCATGAACGGATATGATCTGGCGCGGCATATCCGCCAGACCAATGAGGACATTCTCGTGATCATGCTCACTGCCATGAACACGACGGAAGACAAGATAGAGGGTTTTGAGGCGGGAGCGGATGACTATATCGTCAAGCCATTCGATTTCCAGGAGCTGCTGGTCCGGATCCGGGCGCTGCTCAAGCGTCTCCATCACCAGCCGGCGGCAGGCGTCAATGTGCTGAAAGTGGGGGACCTTGTCATGAACCTGGACAGTAAGGAAGTGACCCGGGAAGGCAGGAACATTCCCCTGACAGCCAAGGAATTTCAGCTGTTGGAATACCTTATCCGGAATAAGAATAAGGTAGTGTCCCGCATTGATATCGCCATGAATGTATGGGACATCGACTTCGACACCAAGACCAATGTCATTGACGTGTACGTAAATTTCCTTCGGAAAAAGATCGAAAAAGACTTTTCTTCCAAGCTTATCTATACGCAGGTGGGCATGGGGTACGTTTTGAAGGAAAATCCCTGACGGACCCGGCTCCCGGGAGCGTCGCCGGAGGGGTGCGGGGCCGGGGAAGACGGCTCGCCGGCAGACAGCCTTACCTACAACTCCTAAATTTGTGAAGATCCGCTATAAAATAATGTTCTTGTTCACATTGCTGGTGACGGCCATCATTTCGCTGTTGACATGGTCGGTCTATTACTTTTCCAGCCTGGAAAGGGTGGAGGTCTTCAACAAGCGGCTCCGGGCCCGCGCCACTTACAATTCCCAGCTATATTCCCTCATGGGTGACAGCGCTTTTAGCTTTATGCGCCGGATGGATACCACCGGAGGGCTTTTGCCTTCCCGGAGTGTTGGCATCTATACGGACGAGGGGAAATTATTGTATAAGTATGATGCGCCGGGGAGCCTGCCTCTCAATGTCACAACGGATCTGCTACAGCAGACGAAGGAGAAGGGTGAGAAATATTTTTCCCTTGATAAGCGGGAAGCCGTTGCCCTCCATCGCGAGACCAGGCGGAGGGACTTCATCATTGTTGTAGCCGGATTTGACGAAGATGGCAGGGAAAGGGTGGGCACCTTGAATAAGATACTTCTTTTCAGCCTGGTGGTGGGGGTTTGTCTCACCGCCCTGGTCAGCTATCTCTTTACGGGTCAGCTGCTCCGTCCCCTGACCCAGATCATCCGGGAGGTGAAGGAGATCTCCTCCTATGACCTTTCCCAGCGACTGCGGGCCGGGGCCGGCCAGGATGAGCTTAGTCAGCTTGCCAATACATTCAACGAGCTGCTGGAGCGTCTGCAGGAGTCCTTTGCCATCCAGCGGAGATTTATATCGAATGCTTCCCATGAGCTTTCCACGCCCCTGACCTCCGTGTCCAGCCAGGTGGAAGTGGCTCTGCAGAAAGAGAGGGATGTGGACGAATACAAACAGATACTTTCTTCGGTCCGGGAGGATGTCCAGCAGATGCGGCAGCTTACCAAGAGCCTCCTGGAAATAGCCAAGACAGGTTCGCAGGGAGGTATAGAGCTCAACGAGGTGCGGGTGGATGAGGTCCTGCTGAAAGTGACGGCCGATGTAAAAAGGCTGAGTCCCGAATATAAGGTGGAGCTCAATTTTGGGGACTTCCCTGAAGACGAAAAGGATTGTGTGGTATTCGGGAACAGCGAGCTGTTATACATAGCCATAAAAAACATAGTCGAGAACGGGTGTAAGTACTCTGTCAACAAGACATCCGGGGTAGACCTCTCCTTTTCCGCGCATAAGCTGTATGTCCAGGTGGTAAACCAGGGGGATGTTATTGCCGCGGAAGAGATACAACAGATATTCCAGCCTTTCTACAGGGGGGCGGGCACGGGCAGCACCAGGGGGTTTGGTCTGGGTCTGGCTTTGGCACAGCGTATCATCGCCCTTCATAAGGGTTTTATCCGGGTGAAGTCGGACCTGGACAGCGGGACAAGTTTCACCATCGAATTGCCTTCCATAAAAATTTTCAATTAAGGCCGCTGCCGTTCCGGGCGGGTTGCGCGGGGTTTTTGTTAATAACCTATTGCGTCCTCTATTTTAATACGCGTTTAATGCACTTGCACCGGCGATGGCCTAGTTTTGGAAGCTGGCTATATAAGAATGCAACCAGCTCTTATGAACAAATTATTCAATCATATGCTCGTGCCGGTGGACGAGGGGGATGAGGAGGGCATTGTTCAACAAGCGCTTCACATGGCCGAGAGTCTGCAATGCCAGATACACGTACTGTATAATATACCCGCTGCACAGCGTGATGGGGGAGTTGATGAGGTCAAAGCGGCTATCCGGAGGCGTCATCCTTTTTTAGCGGCTCCCGGCATTTCTCTCGAGATCAATACTGATCCGGCATTCCCCGAAAGGCAGATCATCGACTATTCCAAGCGGCATGCTGTCGACCTGATCCTTCTTTTCAAAAAGAAAAGGGCGGGGCATTCCCAGTTCAGAACGGGCGCCGATGTAGACCGGCTGGTGGACAAGGCCCTTTGCCCGGTGTTGACCGTGTCCGGTGGGCCGGCTTTTTTCAGCCTGAAGCATATCGTGCTTCCTGTGGGCGACCATCTGCCGATGCGCAAGCTCTTATTCGCGACCTACCTTGGCCGGACGGTCAATTCAACCATTCACCTGGTAGCGCCTACCCATGGCAATGATCCTGCTGTCGCGGTAGAGGTTCGCGATAACCTGCAAAAATGCTACCGGCTCCTGCGGGAAAATACCAATCTCTCCATAGAATGCCAGGCCAGCCCGGAGGAGAATCTTGCCGAGGCCGCGTGGGATTATGCCAAAAAAATAAAGGCGGACCTTATACTCACCTCACCCGGCAAGGAGTCGATGCTTTCGGGGTTCTGGAATAATCTGCGCAGTAAATTCTTCCGGCGCTCCCGATCATTACCCAATACTTCTCAGATACCGGTGATGACCATTCTTTCGTAGGGGACCGATCCTTTTGCGGGGGCCGTCCTTTTATGGGCGACCATCCCTTTGCGGGCGACCATCCCTTTGAGGGGGCTATCCTTCTTTGGGGGCGAATATTTTGTATATTCGGAGGAATGACGTGGACCCAGCTTACTAACCCGCTGCATCATCTTGGACTTTCCGCACTGGTGGCTGCTTCGCCCATTGCGTTTATCTTCTGGGCCCTGATCATCCGAAAGATGAAGGGGCATATCGTGAGTTTGCTGACGGTGCTGGCCGGATGGCTTATCGCGGTCCTCGTATATGGAATGCCTGCCCGGCTGGCGCTGATGTCTCTGGCCGACGGCGCATTGTATGGCCTGTTCACCATCTGCTGGATCATTCTGGGCGTTCTCTTCCTTTACAACCTGACGGTTGTCGCCGGCCAGTTCGAGGTCATCCGTAATTTTATGGCTTCCGTTACGACGGACAGGCGGCTGCAGGCCGTGCTGATAGCGTTTGCATTCGGCGCGTTCCTGGAAGGGGCTGCGGGGTTTGGGGCGCCTGTGGCAATCACTGCGTCGATGCTGGTGGGGCTGGGGTTTGAAGTGCCTGAACGGACGGGGTCGCTGGCAGGGCGGCGGACAGGAACTGTGTTGCCCGGGCGGGGGTCCGGAAGTATGTTGCCCGAACAACGGACCGGCGTATCGTCCGGACCTGTGTATGCGGCAGGTCTCTGTCTTATCGCCAATACGGCGCCGGTGGCTTTTGGCTCCATTGGCATTCCTATCACGGTGGCCTCCCAGGTGTCCGGTCTGCCGGAAATGGCCATCTCAAAAATGGTGGGTCAGACCCTGCCTGTCATCTCGCTCATACTACCTTTTTACCTCGTACAGATCATTGTGGGCTGGAAAAAGACCTGGGAAATATGGCCGGTGTTGCTGCTGGCGGGGGGCAGCTTCGCCATCGTGCAGTTCATTACGTCCAATTATATCAGTCCCATGTTGCCGGATGTATTGTCGGGGCTCACTTCTATCATCTGCCTGATCCTTTATTTTCGATGGAGGGGGATCGGTGGCCGACGGGCGGGGGAGGATGGCGGACAGGGAGGAGCGGATGGACAATGGGGAGGAGCAGATGGGTGGCGTGTTCTGCGAGCCTGGTCGCCTTTTATCATTATGACCTTTTTGGTGATCCTTTGGGGGATACCCGCGATAAAGGATGGGCTGAATGCTGTCGGGCAATTCAAGACGGCTCTTCCCGGACTGGACGCGCATGCTATCCGGCAGGCGGATGGGCATCCCCTCATAATAAAGCCTTTCACCTTTAGCTGGCTTTCCAACGTAGGTACGGCCATCTTTCTGGCAGCGCTGTTATCCATGCCAATTATTGGCGCGAGTGGGCGTATGGTCCTTCAGGCGCTGCTTGTGACCTTGCGGCAGCTGAAGATCCCGGCGGTGACCATTGCTTCGGTGATGGGATTTGCCTATGTGGTGAATAATTCGGGTATGTCGATCACCATGGCGTTGGCGCTGGCGACCACGGGTTCGCTCTTTCCTTTTTTCTCGCCGATGCTGGGGTGGCTGGGGGTATTCCTAACGGGATCCGACACTTCTTCCAATGCGCTCTTCAGTAAGCTACAATATGGTTCAGCGGTGTCCATCGGGGTCGACCCGTCCGTTACCGTGGGTGCGAATGTTGCGGGCGGCGTCACGGGCAAGATGATCTCTCCCCAGTCCGTTGCAGTGGGTGCGGCGGCGGTGGGTCTAGCGGGGAGGGAGTCGGAATTATTTCGATTCACTGTCAGGCACAGCTTTATCATGCTGGCCATTGTCTGTATCCTGACGACCCTACAGGCTTATGCAGCGCATTTTTTACATATCTTCGGATTATGAATATAGTAGTCATTGACGGGTATACCCTCAATCCCGGCGACCTCAGCTGGGAAAAGATCTCGGCACTGGGAAAACTGACCATTTATGATCGTACTACCGCAGCGGCGGATATTGTCGAACGATGCCGTGAGGCGGAGATCGTGATCACCAATAAGGTTCCTTTTACGGCGGCGACACTGAACCAGCTGCCTAAGCTAAAGATGATCGCTGTTTCGGCGACGGGATACAATATCATAGACACGGTTGTCGCCCGGGAGAAAAACATCATCGTATCCAATGTTCCTGCCTATGGGACGGCTTCGGTGGCCCAGCATGCTTTTTCGCTGATACTGGAATTGACCAATCATGTGGGCGCCAATAGTGCGTCGGTGGCAGCCGGGGAGTGGCAGAAGGCTCCCGACTGGTGTTATACGGTGTCGCCCGTGATGGAGCTGGAAGGCAAGACGCTCGGCATCATCGGATATGGCAATATCGGTCAGCGGATGAGTCTTATTGCGCAAGCGTTTGGCATGAAAGTGCTTTATTACAGTCCCGGTGACAAGCCCTGGACGCCCGATGAGCGCGCCGATCTGCCCACGCTTTTCGCGTGCAGCGATGTGATATCCCTGCATGCGCCGCTGACTCCGGAAAATGAAAAGTTTGTCAATAAGGATCTGCTGAAGAGAATGAAGAAAACCGCCCTGCTTATCAATACGGCAAGGGGGCCGCTGATCAATGAGCAGGACCTGGCGGAAGCGTTGAATAACGGGTGGATAGCGGGTGCCGGGTTGGATGTGCTGTCTGTGGAGCCTCCGACGGATAGCAATCCGCTGCTCAAGGCGAAGAACTGTATCATCACTCCCCATATGTCGTGGATCAGCCGGGAAGCAAGGGAAAGGATCATGGAGATGACGGAAGCTAATATAGCAGCCTTTTTAGATGGGTCGGTGATCAATCGGGTGGGGTAAGTTACTTATTCTCCGCGGCGCCTGCGGCGGGTGTCACCGATACATTACGCGGCATCAGCAGCTTGCTGATCAATCCTGTCCATCCTGTCTGGTGTGAGGCGCCTACGCCCCGTCCGTTGTCGCCATGGAAATATTCGAAAAAGAGGATATGATCTTTAAAATACGGGTCGCGTTGCATTTTCTCGTACCCGCCGAATACGGCCCGCCGGCCTTTGTCATCCCGGAGGAATATATTAGCTATTCTTTTGGACAGTTCCATGCTGATCTCGTTCAAGGTTAAGAAATTACCGGAGTGGGTCGGATATTCCACCTTGAAATCGTCGCCATAGTAGTGATGAAAACGCTGCAGCGATTCGATGATAAGAAAATTGGCCGGCATCCAGATAGGTCCGCGCCAGTTGGAGTTGCCGCCAAACATGCCGCTGTCGGACTCGCCCGGAACATATTTTACCCGGAGGACCTGGCCGTCCACCCGCAGCTCATAGGGATGTTGTTCGTGATATTTGGACAGGGCTCTTACGCCGTACTCGCCGAGGAACTCTGTTTCATCCAGCATACGGTATAATATTCTTTTGATACGGTGGCCCCGCAGCAGGGACAAAAGGTGTTTCTCTTCGGAACCTTTCTCGTGCCAGCGAGATACCAGCGATGCAAGGTCGGGGCGGTGTTCCAGGAGCCATTTCAACCGCTTGGCAAACTCGGGGAGGGCCTGGAGTATGATGTCGTCGATGACCTCTACGGCAAAGAGAGGCGCCAGTCCTACCATCGACCTGATCTTGACACGGATGCCTTTTTCGCCGGGGATACGGATGGTATCATAAAAGAATTCGTCTTCCGCATCCCAAAGACCTTCGGAACCCTCACCCATGTTGGCGATGGCGCCTGCGATATGGAGGAAGTGCTCGAAGAATTTATTAGCCATGTCCTGGTAAGCGGGGTTGATCATGGATAATTCCAGCGCAATGCGCATGAGGTTCAGGGAATAGGTAGCCATCCAGCTGGTACCGTCCGCCTGTTCCAGGGTGCCTCCGTATGGGAGATGGGTGTTGCTGCGATCGAAAACGCCGATGTTGTCCATGCCGAGGAAGCCGCCTTCGAAGATATTATTTCCTTCTTCATCCTTTCGATTGACCCACCAGGTGAAGTTGAGGAGCAGCTTGTGGAATACGGTCTCCAAGAAGGCAATGTCTCCTTTGCCACCGTTGGCATGCTTTTCCAGCTCGTAGACACGATAGGCGGCCCAGGCGTGTACGGGAGGATTTGTATCGCTGAAGCTCCATTCGTAGGCGGGCAGTTGCCCATTGGGATGCATGTACCAGTCGTGGGTCAGGAGCAGCAGCTGGTGTTTGGCGAAGTCGGGGTCGATGATGGCCAGCGAGATACAATGGAATGCGAGGTCCCAGGCGGCATACCAGGGGTATTCCCATTTATCGGGCATGGAGATGATATTGCTGTTGTTGAGATGCTGCCAGGTATGGTTGCGGCCGGCCAGTCGTTGTGGCGGCGGGGGCGGTTGCATCGGGTCGCCTTTCAGCCATTGGTGTACGCTGTAATAATACAGCTGCTTGCCCCACAGCATGCCTGCGAATGCCTGCCGTTGCACCAGCTTCTCATCTTCCGTCGATACATCCTTTTGCAGCTCGTGGTAGAACTCATCCGTCTCCGCACGACGGGTGTCAAAGATGGATCCGAAATCCGCAAAGGGGGTCAGGTTGCACTTGTTCTCCAGCCGCAGGCGGATGGAGATGGAACTACCACCCGGAATGACCTTGCGATAAAGAAAGGCGGCCTTGGTGCCCTGCTGGAAGTTCACGGCCTGGTCGTTCTTATGAATGAGGTATTCGTTCACGCCGTCCTTGAAATAGCCCGTGGCATGGGAGTCGTATAAACGCGGGGTATTGGTCTCGTTGTCGCAGAAGAGATGCAGGTCCGTCTGGTCGCCGGAGAGAATAAAATCACCCAGCTCCCGGTGCTGAATGATGATCTGGCCTTCGTTCGAGGTCATCATCACGGGTTTGTAGGCGTCATAGCCCCAGCTCCAGGTATTGCGGAACCAAATGGTGGGTATGACATGGATGGGGGCGGCTTCTTTTCCCCTGTTGTGGACGGTGATGCGGATGAGGATGTCTTCCATGTCCGCCTTGGCATATTCGACTACCACATCGAAGTACTCGTCGTTGTCAAAGAGGCCGGTATCCATCAGCTCGAATTCCGGGTCATCCCTTGTCCTTCGGGCATTCTCTTCTATCAGGCGTTTGTACGGGTACTCCTGCTGGGGGTACTTGTACAGCATCTTCATATAAGAGTGGGTGGGTGAGGAGTCGAGGTAATAATACAGCTCCTTGACATCCTCGCCGTGATTGCCTTCGGGGCCGGAGAGGCCGAACAGGCGCTCTTTGATGATCGGGTCTTTCCCGTTCCAGAGGCCGACGCAAAAGCAGAGTATCTGTCTTTTATCCGAGAATCCTGCCAGCCCGTCCTCTCCCCAGCGCCAGGCTTTGCTGCGGGCCATATCGTGGGTGGTATAGCCCCATGCGTCACCGTTAGGGCTGTAGTCTTCCCGGACTGTTCCCCACTGGCGTTCGGAGAGATAAGGTCCCCATTTTTTCCAATCCGGAGTTTGTAGCCTTTCCTTTTCTTTATTCATGTTTGTTTTCGCATGAGTGCTGTGGCAAATATAGCCCTCGTTCTCAAAACTGCTTATGATGGGCCTTCGGCCAGAGGACCTGTGGTCCTCCCTGGTGTCCATTTGCGGTCCGCCTGCCTGCCTGACTGGCCAGAGGTCTGCCAGTTCTTCCGCCGGGTGCGGCCAGGGCGAATTTACCCATTCGTACTGAATCCCGGATACAAGGTCATGCCCCCGTCCACGAAGAGGGTGGTGCCTGTGACATATTCCGAATCGTCGCTTGCCAGCCAGACGGCTGCTTTTCCAATATCTTCCACTACGCCTACCCGGCCATAGGGGATCAGCTCCAGCAGCTTCTTTTCCGCGGCCGGGGTATCCCATGCCTGGTGATTGATGGGCGTCTTGATAGCGCCCGGTCCGATGCTGTTGACCCGGATCTTCCAGGGGGCGAATTCCTGGGCGATGCTTTTCATCATCATCATGATCCCTCCCTTACTGGCTGCGTAGTTGGCATGACCCGCCCAGGGGATCACCTCATGCACGCTGCTCATGCAGATGATCTTGCCTGCCGATATGGATCTGTCCGATACAACGCCTCTCCGAAGGAATTCGCGGATGGCTTCCCGGGCGCAGAGGAACTGCCCGGTGAGATTGACGCTTAAAACATAGTTCCACTGTTCCAGGCTCATGTCCTGGAAGGGGGCGTCTCTTTGTAGTCCGGCGTTATTGACCAGGATGTCCACCGTTCCG
>DASZWE010000386.1:0-14241 GCA_035546735.1 Puia sp. | reverse complement strand
GAAGAAAAAGAAAACAATAAGATGGGGGCGTTGCTGAAGATGCCTTTTGGGGAATACAGGCCGCCCGTGGGGGGGAAGTTCAGGGAGGCGGAAGAAAAACCTATTTGATCACTGCTGTTGTTGCTGCTGCATCATCTCCATATATCTCCTGTAAGAGTTCTGCTCTGCAGCGTCCTTGCCATTTCGGGCTGCCGGCTGAGGGGTCAGCACGGTGGCGGTATCGTCCGTCGTCCGGCCACCTTCATAAGAGACAGAGACTCCCACTTCGAGGGTTTGTCCCGCAGCGCCTTTGTACGTGCCTTTGACAGGACTGCAGTCGGAGAAATTGCGGCCTACTGCCAGGCGTACATGCAGATCATCGGTCACGCAATTGTTGGTAGGGTCAAAGCCTACCCATCCATTACCCGGTATAAAGGCTTCGACCCAGGCATGGGTGGCGCCCTCTCCCCGCATACCGTTCTTGTTAGGGCAGATATAGCCGCTGACATAGCGGGCGGGAATATTTATCTGTCGCAGCAGGACCAATAAGAAATGGGCGAAGTCCTGGCATACGCCGGCTTTCAGGTTCCATACCTCATCCAGCGTCGTTTCTACCGTTGTGATGCCTTTGATGTATTTGAAATGGTCGTAGATATAGGCCGTCAGCTGCGTGGTTGCCTGCAGGGGTGTTTGCGAAAACATGTCCTGCAGTTGTGCGTCTTCCAGGACCGCGGGCAGGCAGGCGAATTTTTCCTGCAGCAAAAAGTCTATGAAATATCCGTCAAACGTGTCCCTGGAAAATGTATCCCGTTTGCCGGAAAAGTCTAATGTCTGTCCTTCGGACAACGAACCTCCGGTTCGTCCGGGCACCTGCCAGCGGAGCTGTTGCAGATAGTCCCATTGCTGTGCGGCGGGATTATCGTCTACCAGGGCGGGCCGGGGTTTTGTCATGACCTCCAGGCGGGAGTCGATGATCAGGGCGGTATGTGGTTCCGCATGGGTGAAGGAGCCTACTTCATTGCCGTAATAATCTTTATAAATATCCACGGGCGGGTCGTCCGTGATGGAAAGGGTTTGGTTTAACACCTCCTGCAACTCATCCTTTATGGGAAAAAGGACGATCTGGTTAGCGCTGTCCCTTACGGGACCCTCATAGGTGTACTTCGTGATGTGGTGGATGCTAAATCGGGGCATGGGGTAAAAATACAAAAATCATGTGTAAGCAAAATAATTCTGGTTCAGGGCGTTGCCCACCTGATAAAGGTCGTCTTTTATCCCGATGAGATAGGCATGGAGACCCTGGGCCATGATGGTCTCGACGGTGGAGTACCGGACCTTGCTCAGTATCCTGCCTATCATGAATTCGATCTTTTGAAAGGCTTCTTTGTTACGTTCGCTTTTCAATCTTTCGAAATAGCGCTGCACCCTGTCCACAGCATAAAGGATAGACCGGGGAAATTCATCGTTCAGCACGATCTGCTCCACCACGTTGCGGGCATCGAAGCCGCTGCGATAGGTTTTAAGATATAATTCATAGCCGGATATGGACAGGAGCAGGTATTTCCAGTAAATGGGGTCCGTCCTGCGGAAGTCGTAGTTGACGTCGCTGAATTTTACATCGAGGATATCCGCCGACTGAACGCCTCTTTCGAGGTATTTTCCTATATTAAGAAAGGCGAATCCTTCTCCCCTTGCCATGGTGACGTCCAGGGTACCGAAATAGAGCATGCCCTGTTTGATCAGCACGTCCAGTATGGAGACAGGGTCTTCCTTATGCAGGTCGCCGTTCAGCTTTTCATCGCGGATGATATGGTAAAAATCGTTGAGGCACTGCCCGAGCTCTTTGGTAATATGGTCCTGTACGCTACGGGCGTTTTCTCTGGCCCGGGTGATGATATTCAATACGGAATTGCTGTTCTCCCTGTCCGTGACCATGTATTGGAGCACGGCGCGGGTATTGCGGGAGATCTTTATGGCTCCTTCTTCGTCCAGGTAGGTAAAGATGCGGAGGACGGGAATCCAGGAAAATTCCTGGATATCATCCTGGGAAGAGGCATAGTTGATCCTGAGCATTCGGAGGATCCCATCCGCCCGCTCCATGTAACGGCTCATCCAATAAAGACTGTCGGCTACTCTGCTTAGCATTACTTTTCTGCGTTAAACTTTTACGAGGAAGGCCTTCGGCCTTCCATATTTTACTCGGTATCTGTTTGATGGGCGTCCTTCGGACGCCGGGCCGCGCTGTGCGCGGCTGGGCTGTGCGGCGGGCTGCGCTCGGCTGGGGCGCGGCCTAGCCGGCCAAGACCCAGGTATCCTTGCTCCCTCCTCCTTGCGAAGAATTCACCACCAGCGAACCTTCTCTCAGCGCCACCCTTGTCAGTCCACCCGGTACGATCTGGATCCCTTCCGGACCGCAGAGCGCATAGGGCCGCAGGTCGACGCGGCGGGGCTTTAGTCTCCCACTCATATAACAAGGGGCTGAAGAAAGGCTGATAATAGGCTGGGCGATGAATTGGCGGGGGTCCTTCAATATCTCCATTTTATACTTGCTTATCTCTTCATCGCTGGCGGAGTGTCCCATCAGCATGCCATATCCGCCGCTCTCATTCGTCCGCTTGATGACCATTTTTTGCATGTTGGCAAAAACATGCTCGCGCTCGTCCGGATGGCCCAGCTGGTAGGTTGGCACGTTCTTCAGGATGGGCTCTTCGTTCAGATAATAGCGGATCATCGCGGGTACATAGGTATAGATGGCCTTGTCATCGGCCACACCATTGCCTATGGCATTTACGATGGCCACATTCCCTTTCCGATAGGCACTCATGATGCCTGCCACGCCCAGCATGCTGTCAGGGTTGAAAACCAGCGGGTCCAGGAATTCATCATCCACTCTCCGGTAGATGACATCTACTTGCTGAAGGCCTGCGGTGGTCTTCATATATACCCGGTGGTTGTCGATGACCAGGTCCCTGCCTTCTACCAGCTCCACCCCCATGAGTCTGGCCAGGGTGGTATGTTCGAAATAAGCCGAATTATAGATACCGGGTGTCAGCACGACGACGGTGGGGTGGGATGTCTGTCGGGGAGAAAGGGACACCAGGTTCCGATGCAATATATTCGGGTATTCCGTGACAGACCGTACGTTGTTATTGGGCAACAGGTCGGGGAATATCCTCTTTGTGATCTCCCTGTTCTCCAGCATATAGCTTACGCCGCTGGGTGTGCGCAGGTTGTCTTCCAGTATATAAAAAGTCCCGTCATGGTCACGGATGAGGTCGATGCCTGCAATATGCACATACAGGTCGTGGGGTACATGAAACCCATGCATTTCCCTGAGATAATGAGGGCAGCTGTATACCATCTCCACCGGGACGATGCCGTCCTTCAGGATGAACTGGTTGTTATAGACGTCTTTGAGAAAAAGGTTGAGGGCTTTTAGCCTTTGTCTGATACCGTCTTCGATGTATTTCCACTCGGCGGCGGTGATGATACGGGGGATAATATCAAAGGGAAAGATCTTTTCGATGCCTTCTCCGCTGCTGTAAACGGTGAATGTAATGCCCTGGCTCATGAAAAGCCTTTTTGCCAGCTCTTCCTTTTTGTTCAGCTCCTCGATGCTCATCTGCTGCATGAAGTCGACTACTCCGCGGTACTGTTTGCGCACGGAGAGATCGGAGTACATTTCGTCCCAGGTAGCGGGGTCGACGGAATAGCTGTTGAGCAGTTCGCTGGTTTGCATAATGATCGTTTTGGCGGGTGATGGCCAGGGTCCATTGGCCGGTGTGGCAGGCGTCGACGTTAGATATACTAAATATAAATAAACTACATTTGCCATCCAAATTCCTTTCATGAAGACAATCGCAATGATCCCGGCTCGTTATGCGGCAACCCGGTTTCCGGCTAAGCTGATGCAGGTGCTGGGCAGCAAGACTGTGATCCGGCATACTTATGAGAATACGGTTGCTACGGGTCTATTTGACGAGGTATTCGTGGTCACGGACAGCGATATCATCTATGAAGAGATCACCCGTCATGGGGGGAAAGCAAAAATGAGCATCCGGACGCATGAGAGTGGCAGTGACCGGATCGCCGAAGCTGTCGCGGACATGGATGTGGACGTCGTCGTAAACGTGCAGGGCGATGAGCCTTTTGTACAAAAGGAGCCGCTGGAAAAACTGCTGCGTGTATTCCAGGGGGACGAGGGCCGGAGTGTGCAGGTGGGATCGCTGGTACAGGTGTTGCGGGAGCAAAAATTCATAGACGATCCCAACTACGTGAAAGTGGCGCTGGACAAGAAGAACAATGCGCTTTTTTTTAGCCGGAGCGTGATCCCATATCCCAGGGATGCCGCCGCCCGTCCTGTATATTATGAGCATATCGGCGTTTATGCCTTCCGTAAGGAAGCCTTACTGCAGTTCACGGCCTGGCCGGTGAGTCCGCTGGAGGCGGTGGAAAAGATCGAATGTCTGCGGTACCTGGAAAATGGGGTTCCCATGAAAATGGTCATCACGTCCTACATGGGGGTGGAGATCGACACGCCGGAGGACTTACAGCGGGCTGCTAAAATGCTATAGTGGGAAGACTCTATTTCAGGATGGCCTGACGGCCAAACCATTGCTTTTACAATTACGCTAATGATGGCCCTTCGGGCGGCCAATCTGTGATTGGCCTTGTTGCTAAAATTTGTATTCCCTACATTTAGGCCCGGAACCCAATTCCCGCACAATTCTTAACTGCATGAACAAAGCATTATGGGGTATCGACCTTGGCGGTACCAAAATCGAAGGGGTCATACTCGAGTCTGTGGACAATCCCTCTTGCATCATCCGCACGCGCGTAGATACAGAAGCATCAAAAGGCTATGATCATATCATCGGGCAGATCGGCAAGCTGATAAAAGAAATGGAAAAACAATCCGGCCTGACGCCTGCTGCTATTGGCATGGGCACACCGGGCGTGCTGGACCCTACGTTGCAGACCATGAAGAATGCCAATACTACGATATTGAACGGCATGCCGCTGCAGAAAGATCTGGAGGACCGGCTGGGATTGCCCTTTGTGCTGGCCAACGACGCCAATTGCTTTGCGCTGGCGGAGGCCCGGCTGGGGATCGTCAAAGACAAGGCTCCTTTTGCGCGGATGGTGTTTGGCATCATCATGGGTACGGGTGTCGGCGGAGGTATCGTCATGGATGGAAAGATCTGGAATGGCCGGCATGGCATCGGCGGGGAATGGGGGCATAATTTCCTGGATGAGTCGGGAGGTCCCTGCTATTGCGGTAAGGTTGGTTGTGTCGAAACGGTGATCTCGGGTCCTGCTCTCGAAAAGTATTATGCATCCCTCACGGGCAACAAGATAAAATTGAAAGAGATCGCTTCGCGGCATCGGGCGGGATCGGATCCCGCGGCGGACAAGACCATCGAGCGTCTCTGTCATTTCTTTGGGAAGAGCGTCAGTGTCATAACCAATATGCTGGACCCGGATGTGATCGTCGTGGGTGGCGGTGTTGGAAATATGGAGGATATCTATACCAGGGGATTGAGCGAGCTGGGCCGGTTCATCTTTAACAACCGGGTAGAGGTTCCGCTGCTAAAACCCAGTCTGGGGGATAGTGCGGGGGTATTTGGCGCTGCCGCGCTGGTTGCGTGACAGGGGCCGGCCGCCTATTGGCGCATTTCCCGTATTTTTGCCGCTCAAAATTGCATGAGCGTGAATAAATTCCGGAATTTTAAGATGGTGGGGTATGTCGTCTTCGGCAGGGGTAGTTTCAACCAGCTGGACGAGATACTGGCTCCGCAGCGTAAGGGCGATGCTCCCATGGTCTTCCTCCTGGATCATTTTTTTGAAAATAAGCCGCTGGCCAAAAGAGTCCCGCTCAGGGGGAAGGATAAGATCATCTTTGTGGATGTCACGCTCGAGCCAAAGACCAAATATGTCGATCAGCTGGCCAGCGAGCTTCGCCAGGAGTTTGGTACGGTCAGCGGGGTCATCGGCATCGGAGGCGGTTCCGCCATGGATCTGGCCAAGGCGGTCTCTCTTATGATGACCAATCCCGGCTCTTCGGCCGACTACCAGGGTTGGGATCTGGTAAAGCTCCCGGGTGTATACAAGGTTGGTATTCCCACGCTGAGCGGCACGGGCGCTGAAGTTTCCCGTACCACGGTGCTCACGGGTCCCACCAAAAAGCTGGGTATGAATTCCGACTTCACGCCTTTTGATCAGATCGTGCTGGATCCCGAATTGACGGCGGGCGCCCCTGTGAACCAGCGATTTTACACGGGCATGGACTGCTATATCCACTGTATCGAAAGCCTTACGGGCACCTATCTGAATGAGTTCAGCCGCAGCTATGGCGAAAAGGCGCTGCAGCTGTGTCAGCGGGTATTTGTGGAAAAAGACCATTGGGATGCGGACAGCGATGACCAGTTGATGATGGCTTCTTATGCGGGGGGTATGAGCATTGCCTATTCACAGGTGGGGGTGGCGCATGCCGTCAGCTATGGTCTCTCTTATCTCCTGGGCACGAAGCATGGCATCGGCAACTGTATCGTCTTCGACAAGCTGGAAGCGTTTTACCCGGAGGGAGTTAGGGAGTTCAAGAAGATGGTGGAAAAAAATAAGATCGATATACCCCAGCATATTACAAAAGGTCTGTCGGATGAACAATTCAATGCGATGATTGACGTTAGTCTGGTCATGAAGCCGCTTTGGGAAAATGCCCTGGGCAAGGATTGGGAGAAGGTCATGACGAGGGACAGGCTGCGGGCATTGTACGAGAAGCTGTAGGATGGGCGCCTCTGTATTGAAGCCATCCTGAGGCGGAGCCGGAAAAAGGGTCGGAGAACCTTGCAGGGACCGATGGACGCTGTAATACCTTACAATATGAAGGGAAAAAATTGGCTGGTTTTTTTGATCGTCCTGCTGGTGGGCGTCAGCGCTTGCCGGAAAACACAGCCTCCGGCGGTGAATCCCATTACTCCGCTCCAATCCCTGATCAATACGGATACAAGTTTTAGCCTTTTCCACCGGATGTTGCTGATAGCCAATGAAAGCGGGTTGCTGGCAGACAATTCCGTCACGTTGCTGATCCCGACCAATGCGGCGTTCCGCGCTGCGGGCTATTCGGAGGGGCAGATCGACTCGCTGCTGCCTTCGGTGGCAGACCGCCTGATCAGCTATCATTTTATTACCCGGATCGTTCATCCGGACGGCAATGGCTACGCTTCGTATCCTACCCGGCTGGGCTATTTGCTATACGGTGAAAAAGATACCGGCGCCCGGATCTGGTTCAATGGCGCCGCTGTTGCCGGGGATACGATCATGGTGGGAAAAGCGCTGATCTACCGGCTGAATTCCATTCTTTTATCTCCGCAGGATTCCTTGAGTCTGACGCTGGAGCAGGATACCACGCTGACATTCACTGCCGAGCTGTTCCGCCGCACGGGGCTGGACACCACGCTGACAACATCGGGCAATTTTACGGTGCTTGCTCCCAACAATACCGCCTGGATAAACGCGGGCTACGACAGCGTCGGGGCCATCGATTCGGCGGACCTCGATACCATGCTCGCCCTGGCAAAATCCCATGTGCTGCCCGGCCTGTATTTTAGCAATGAGCTCGTGGGGATTAACAATGTGATAACAATGCAGGGGGGGTCGCTTTCCGTGAGTGTTCAGGGGGATGTCTTGCAGTTCAAGGGTGCCGGCAATACCGTGCCGGCGAATGTGCTGACGGCCGACCAGCCTGCAGGGAACAGCTTTGTCATACATAAGATCGATGAGGTGCTGTCGCCCTAAAAAAACCGTTGGTTTTTTTAGGGAGGGCCGTACTTTTGGAATATGCCCAGTTTTAATGATATCAAAAATCTGCTGCAGCACAATCGCCTCACCGAGTTCGTAAAGCTGAACAAGCTGACGCCTCGTGACATTGCGGAGTTCACCAACCGTCATACCCAATGGGCGGTAAAACTTTTTCAGCACCTGGATGCCAAGAACGCGGCCAAGTCCTTTAAGTTCATACGAAAGAAAAAGCAGCAGTCCATTATCAATGCCCTGCCGGAGGAAAAGGCGGCGGAGATCCTGAATGCGATGCAGCCGGACGATCGGACCGCGTTCCTGGAGGACCTGCCGGGCAGCGCGGTGAAAGAGTTGTTGAAGGTGCTTACGCCGGAGCATCGTGCAAAGACGCTGGAGCTGCTGGGATATCCGGAAGAGTCGGTGGGCAGGCTCATGACGCCGGATTATGTATCCATCAGGACGAGCGAGACCTGTGCGGAAGTGCTGCATTATATCCGTCTGCGCGGCAAGGCCACGGAGACCCTGAACTGGCTTTTTGTAATAGATGATAAAGGGGTGCTTATCGACGACATCAACATAAAAGACTTTCTGGTAGTAGATCCGGGGACACCGGTCAGCGAGATCATGGACTACCAGTTCATTGCGCTGCATGTAAACGATCCGCAGAAAGAGGCGATCAAGGTTTTCCGGAACAACAGCCGATTTGCCCTGCCGGTGACGGATGAGCGGGGCGTCCTGCTGGGTATCGTTACGCTGGACGATGTGCTGCGACTGGCGGAATCGGAAGATACCCGGGAAATACAAAAGATCGGTGGTTCCGAGGCGCTGGACGAACCTTATACTACCATCTCCTTTCCCAGCCTGATCCGCAAAAGGGCCGGCTGGCTTATCATCCTGTTTTTGGGGGAGATGCTAACGGCTACGGCTATGGGGCATTTCGAAGGGGAGATCAGCAAGGCCGTGGTACTGGCCCTGTTCATTCCGCTGATCATTTCCAGCGGCGGTAATTCAGGAAGTCAGGCTTCCTCTATCATCATCCGCGCCATGGCCCTTGGAGAGGTCGGATTCCGGGACTGGTGGCGGGTGGTCCGCCGGGAGGTGATGTCGGGGCTGGTGCTGGGGACGATACTGGGTATCGTAGGATTCTTACGGGTGGCTTTGTGGCAGGAGTTCCATTTATATAATTACGGCGTGCACTGGTTGAAGGTGGCGATAACCGTATTCTTCTCGCTCATCGGGGTGGTCATGTGGGGTACTTTGTCGGGCAGCATGCTTCCGCTGATACTGAAAAAGCTGGGGGCTGATCCTGCGGCGTCTTCGGCGCCGTTCGTGGCAACGCTGGTGGATGTGACGGGGCTGGTGATCTATTTTACCGTTGCCTATGTGGTGATGCAGGGGACGCTGCTGTAGGGCTCGCGAGGCCGGCGGAGCCGGCCGGGCCATTGCAGGTGTGGAATACCCGGGACGATCAATAGCTCATTTCATCCAGCTTTACTTTTCCTTTAAAGGTCCAGAATACAAAAGATGTATAGGTAGCCACGAGCGGGGTGCCGATGAGGGCTATGATCAACAGGATCTTTACCGTCCTGGGGGAAGACGCGCCGTTGTATACGGTGATGCTTCCCGCCGGATTTTGCGGGGAGTACAGCAGGTAGGGAAACACTTCCAGGGCCACCATGACCAGCAAAAGGGCGATGGTGACGGCAGAGCTGATAAAGGCGTAGCGGTATTTTCCTTTTTTTAACTGCCGGGGAATGTTGGCGATGCAAAGGATCATCAGGAGGGGGATCACAAAATATCCGGGGCGGGCTTTAAAGAAGTCGCTGAGATGTGGTACATACAATAATGTATAGAAAGTGGTGATGACGAAGCTGACGACAAAGAAGATCGTAAAATTATTGGAGAGCAGGTGCAGCTTTATATAAAGGCGATTTTCCGTCTTCATGGTAAGAAAGATGGCGCCATGCATCATAAAAAGGGCCAGGGTGGTAATGGCGACGAGAATAGAGAGGGGGTTGAAGAAAAAGAGCCAGTCGCCTGTGAATTCATGGTCTTTGTTCAGGGGTAATCCTCCTACCACATTGCCCAGCATGAGTCCCAGGGAAAGAGAAATGATGATGCTGGCCATGCAATAGACGATGTCCCAGGTTTTGCGCCACCAGCGCATGGGTTCCTTGCTGCGGAATTCGATGGCGACGCCCCGCCAGATGAGGCCGATGAGAAAAACCATAAAGGGTATATAAAATGCAGAGAAGATGGCGGCATAGGCTACAGGGAATCCGGCAAACAGGGCGCCTCCTCCGATGACGAGCCATACTTCATTGCCATCCCATAGGGGGCCGATGGCATTCATGGCGATGCGGCGGCTCTGTTCCTTTTTAAGAAAGAGGTGGAGGGCGCCGGCCCCCAGGTCAAATCCGTCGAGAATGGCATAGCCGCTGATCACGGCTCCGAATACGAGGAACCACCAGGTGTTAAGGTCGATGCCTAAGAGTGTGTGCATTTTATAATTTCTTTCGGATGTAAATGCCATCCGGATCATGTTCCAGGATGGGGTTGTCTCTCTTTGTGCCTTCCTCTATGTGCTCTCTGGCGCCGTAGTCCACGGGGCCGTGCTGAATTTTTTTATTCAGCAGAAAGAGGAAAAGTGCAAACAGGACGATATAGACCAGGGTGAACAGTACCAGGGAAAAAATGATCTGGTTGGCAGTGACCATTTTCGACAGGGCGTCGGAGGTCTTTAGCATGCCGTATACCACCCAGGGCTGGCGACCCATTTCGGCGGCAAACCATCCTGCCTGATTGCCTATCTGCGGGAGCAGCACGCTAAAGGCAAAGATCCACATCAGCCAGCGTTTGTCGAAGAGGGTTTTTTTCCACCAGAACCAGGAGCCCAGGAGGCTGAGTCCGATCATGGACATACCAACGATGATCATCAGGTGATAGAACTGGAAGACGCTGTTGACCTGTGAGGGGCGTTCGTCCGGCCGAAATGCTTTCAGTCCCGGGACGGGTGCGTTGAAGTCGCCGTGTACAAGAAAGGACAGACCGCCGGGGATCTTTATTCCCATGGTCTTTTGATGCTTGTTGTCTACATAACCAACCAGGTACATATCGGCGCGGGAGGAGCTATCGTAATGTCCTTCCAGGGCGGCCAGCTTGGCGGGCTGGTTATGCGCCACTCCGTCGGCGCTGCGATGTCCGGTGTACAGCTGCAGGAGGGAGAAGACGGTGGCTACGGTGAGGGCTATCTTAAACGAGGGGCGGGCTATTTCCAGGTATTTCTTATGAAGTATATACCAGGCATTGACGCTGAGGACCATAAAGGCGCCGGCGAGGATGGCGGCGATCCAGACATGGAGGAGTCTGTCCACGCTGGAGGGGTTAAAGACCATGGCCCAGAAGTCGGTGATCTCGGCCCGGGCATTGAGGCCCTCCCCTACGATATGGTAGCCGGCGGGGGTTTGTTGCCAGGAGTTAGCCACGACGATCCAGACGGCGGAGAAGAGTGATCCCATAAAGACCATGATGGTAGAAAAGAAGTGGACCCGGGGGCTGACCCTTTTCCATCCGAAAATGAGTATGCCCAGAAACCCGGATTCGAGGGCAAAGGCGAAGATGCCTTCCGCGGCCAGTGCGCTGCCAAAGATATCTCCCACGTATTTCGAATAGGTAGCCCAGTTAGTGCCGAATTCGAATTCCATGATGACGCCGGTGGCGACGCCGATGCCGAAGATCAGGGCAAAGATGCGTATCCAAAAACGGACGGCGTGTTCGTAGATACGATTGCCCGTCTTTAGGAAGAGTCCTTCCATGATAACGAGGACCAGTCCCAGGCCGATGCTAAGAGGGGGATAGATATAATGGAAGCCAATGGTAAACGCAAACTGTATCCGGGCCAAAATTTCTACATCCATAGCGCTTGGGTTTATTGTCTATGTCTAATGTCTTTGGCTTGCAGTCGCTGCGTTTTGGCTGTCGCTGGAACGAGCAGCCTGCTGCGGATCTTGCGCCTATCTCTTCTTGTACACGGGGACATTGCTGCAGGCTTCTCCGTACATAATGCTTTTCACTACGGGGCGCAGTCGTTTGGCGACCTCCAAATAGGCGAAGCCGCCGACGGACAGGTCTCCGCATCCTTTTACGATCACTCTTTTATCGGCAAATTCCTGTATATCGATGGCGGCGATCCGGGCGAGAAATGTTTGTTGCAGGGCAGTCTTTTCATCTCCCATAACGATGTCGCGGGCGAAGGGCTGGAGGTTGACGGCTACCAGCATATAGGCCCAAAGAGGGATAATGGCATCTACCGAACAGGTGACGGCGACGATCTTATCCCGGAACAGGGTCCAGTCCAGCTGCTGGAGGGCGGCCCTGAAATCTTTCTCCCGGAGGATCTTTTCCATGAAAAGGTAGGGTTTCAGGTCGAACAGCACGATCTCTTCCCGGGGATAATAGTCTTCGAGGTCGAGTGTCAGCAGGCCGCTGAGCGCTACTTTATTGATTATCTCATCGCTCATGGGATAGAATTGACCCTGCAAAGGTACGGTATGTGCGGGAATTGGCCGCCGCCGAAAATATGTCCGATCCCCGCAAGGCGCTAAAGTGTGTCCTATCGGACAAGGAACCAATGTTTCATAAAAAAGCCCCGCGGGTGCGGGGCTTTTTCTATTAATAGAACTTAGCTCTATCGTCTTTGATCTTTGCATTTCGGCGCAGGGAGTACATCAACATCCGGGGCACCATGTTCCTATCCTGCTGTTCCTGCATCATCCGCTGTTGCTGCAGATCGGCATTGGGGTTGGAAATGGCGCTGACATTTTCCACCTTTATTACGAATACACCCGCATTGCCGGCAATGGGCGGGGAGGCGGGTTTGCCCACCAGCTGTTTATTGAAGGCTGCGCCCTGGACCTTGGGTTCCATTCCCACGTTAGGGATGGCGGTACCGTTGAAGGTTACGCTATCGGCTTTCATAATGGTTTGCCCGCTGGCGGCGGCAGCTGCCTCGAGGGTGGCGGGGTTATTCAGCTTCTTGATAATGATCTCGCTCTTTTTCTTATTGCGGAGGATGGGTTCCACCTGGGGACGGGCTTTGCGGGGAGTGGCCGTGCCTTCCTTGTTGATCTCCGTAACCTGGGCAACGACATATTTATCACCTACGGGGAATGGTTCGGAGACGTCCCCGAGCTTTGCCTCATAGATCCATTTTATCAGCTGGCGATTGGTGCCCAATCCCGGGATGGAATACTCGGAGGCCGTGATATCCGGAGCCAGTAACTTTTGAAGGCCTTGTTTTTGTACCGCTGCGTCGATGCTCTTTCCGTCCTGGTTCTCGCCTGCGAACTTGCTGGCGAGGCCGGAGGCATTGTTGTCTGTCTCGGCGCTGGCTTCGATCTTTTTCGAAAACTGGGCGATCTTATAGTGGGGTTCGAAATTCTTCTGATCCATTATCTGTATATAATGGTAGCCGAAGCTTGTCTTTATGATCTTGGCTTCTCCTTTTTTTCCATTGAATGCAAAATCCTTGAACTCGGGTACGAAGTTCGTCTGGAAGGTGATATTGTCATACACTCCGCCTTTCTCCTTGGAGCCGGGATCATCGGAAACCTTGAGGGCAACGCTGTCCCAGTTGCCGCCATGTTCCAGCACATTCTTAACGCTGTCGATCCTCTTTTTGGCGACGCTGTCCGGCAGGGTCGGCTGCTGGGTTTGTGGATCCATGGTCGCCACAAGGATATGACGCACTTTTACCGTATCGGGTAAAACTTTTTCATCCACCTTCTTTGCCAGTACATAGCTGTTGGCATCCAGGTAGGGTCCATAGACTGCTCCTTTGGCCAGCGAGAATATGGAATCCTTGGCCGGGATATGTGATTGCGATTTGGGTACAAATACATCTTCATAAGGTACATCCGACTGCATCCGGGCCAGGAATTGCCCGGGGTTATTGGATTTTATAAAATCAGCCTTGGCGGAGTCCAGCAGATCACGCACGGCGGCCGAGTCTTTGGCAGTGGGAGAAGCATCGAATAATACGTAAGCGATGCTCCTGCTCTCGTCCTGGTGGAACCTCTCCTTGTGCTGATCGATGTATTGCTGTATCTCGTCGTCGGAGATCTTGATCGCACTGTCAGATACAGTATAATAAGGAGTATTGACAAAAGAGATGGATGCTATCTGGCTGTTGTCGGCGTTGTTCTTTTCGATGAGGAATTTGGGAGTATAGGCGCTGTTAGTCAAAAGCGCCATATATTTTTCCTGCAGGCGCATTTTCACGATCTCGGGCAGGGATTCTTCGAAGAATCCGCGGGCGGCTTCATATTCTCTATTGTCCGCATTCTTTTTCGGACCGGCCTTCCAGATGGAGCGCATCTGGTTGATCCTTTGGGCGGCAGCCTGCGGGTCGAATACACCCGTCTTTCTATCGGTGAAAGCTTGTTTGATATCCTGTATGGCGTTAGG
>DASZWE010000385.1:0-7907 GCA_035546735.1 Puia sp. | reverse complement strand
GTACGGAAAAGAATGATTGGGTGGTACGTTTTGGCGTGTCGGACCGCGACTGGGTGATCCTTAAGAAAGGAGATAAGGCCACTGTCTCCATCGAAGCGTATCCCGGCCAGACCTTTACCGGCTCCATCACCAAGATGGCGGAAGGTGCAGATCCTGTCAATGGGACCTATCCGATAGAAGTTACGATATCTCCCGCTGGTCATAAGCTGGCGACCGGTCTCTTCTGCTCCCTGCAACTGCAACCCTCTTCCCGGCAATCGCTGACTATCATTCCCATCGAAGCATTGGTAGAAGGCGACGGCAAGATGGGATATGTATATACGCTGAGCGCGGACCAGCGTACGGTGAAGAAGAACCCTGTCCAGGTGGCCTTCCTGACCAGGGATAAGGTAGCTGTCAGCGGTGGGCTGGATGGTGTGGGACAGGTGATCACCGATGGCGCCGGCTATTTGACCGAGACCTCGGTTGTGAAGGTCATTTCCAATGATAGTATTCTCTCAAAATAACTGTTATGAAGATTACAGATTTCTCCGTAAAGAATTACCAGTTCACGCTCATCGTGTTTGTGATGCTGGCTGCCATTGGCGTGAACTCTCTCCTGAACATGCCCAGGGGTGAAGATCCGGATATACAAGCCCCTCAATTTTCCACCATTGTTATTTATCCCGGCACGAGTCCCAAGGATATGGAAGAGCTGGTGGTGAACCCTATCGAAAAAAGGTTCAATGAAATGGATGACGTCAAACGTATCCGTTCGCAGATAGACGATGGCCTGGCTGTTATCAATATCGAGTTCAAGTATGAGACGGACCCGGAAAAGAAATACCAGGATGTCGTCCGCGAGCTGGATGCTATCCGTCCGGACCTCCCGGCTGATGTGCAAAGCATCAAAGTACAGAAATTCACCCCTTCCGACGTCAACATCCTGCAGATAGCCCTTACCAGCGAGACGACCCCTTATAAGGATATGGAAGAATGGAGCAAGAAGCTGAAGGAAAGGCTGGAGAAGATCAAATCGTTGAAGAATGTAGACAACTGGGCCTTTCCCAAGCAGCAGGTACGCGTATCGCTGAACCTGGAGAAACTGGCCCAGAACAAGATACCGTTGAACGCCGTGCTTCGCGCCATACAGAGCGAGAATGTAAATATTCCTGCCGGCAGTGTAGAAATGGGCAGTAAAAAGTTCAATGTAAAGACCAGCGGCGATTATAAGAGTGTGGATGAGATCCGAAACACCATCGTCAGCAGCGCCGGCGGCAAGATCATCTATGTAAAGGACCTGGCGGATGTGGCGTTCAACTACGAGGAACAGCATTATATCGGCAGGCTCAACGGCAGGCGTGCGGTCTTTGTTACTGCCAGCCGCAAGTCCGGGACCAATATTTTCGCTGTGGAAAAAGAGATGGAACCTGTCCTGCAGCAATTTAAAAAAGAGCTGCCCGCCAGTATTGCGTATGAAAAAAGCTTTAACAATGCGGAGAGCGTGCGTACGCGTCTGGGGCATTTCGGTATGGATTTTGCGATCGCGATCTTTTTGGTGCTGCTGACTCTGCTGCCACTGGGGCCCCGTGCTTCCATCGTGGTGATGATCTCTATTCCTCTTTCGCTGGCCATCGGGCTTTTTCTATTGGATCTTTTTCATATCACGATCAATCAGCTGAGCATCGTGGGTATGGTGGTGGCGTTGGGGCTGCTGGTGGATGACAGTATCGTGGTCGTGGAGAATATCGAACGCTATTTACGTATGGGATATGGGCGCAAGGAAGCAGCTATGGCCGCTACCCGGCAGATAGGGCTGGCCGTGCTGGGATGTACTGCTACGCTGATATTTGCCTTTTTGCCATTGATGTTTTTGCCGGAAGGGGCGGGGGATTTTATCCGCAGTCTCCCTGCGGCGGTGGTCAGTACCGTGCTGGCCTCTCTTTTTGTATCGTTGACCATCGTACCTTTTCTTTCCAGCCGTATACTCAGCGGGCACGAGCATCCGGAAGGTAATTTTTTCCTGCGCGGACTGAAGCGATTTATCAATGGATCTTATCGCCGGCTGCTGCATGCGGCCATTGCCCGTCCTGTCGTCACGCTGCTGGTAGCGCTGGTGATCTTTGCGGGCGCGTTGTTCCTGATACCGGTGGTAGGTTTTAGCGTCTTCCCCGCCAGTGAAAAACCCATGTTCCTCGTCAATATCGAGACCCCGCTGGGAACCAGCCTGCCGGCGACGGATTCCATTGCCAAATGGGTGGAGCGGGAGGTCCGGCAACTGCCCGATCTGAAGAATTATACTACGAATGTAGGCCGGGGCAATCCTCGTATCTATTACAATGTCATCCCGCAGAACGAGGTCAGCAACTATGCGCAGCTTTTTATACAATTGAAGGAAACGCCTCCCGTAAAGAAGAGACAGCTTATCGACATGCTGCGTCAGAAATTTTCCGCTTATCCCGGTGCGCGTATCGAGGTAAAGGACTTCGAACAGGGGCCGCCGATCGAGGCGCCGATTGCCATCCGTATCTTTAGCGAGGACCTGGATACGTTGCGGAGCCTTGCCTTCCGGGTAGAGGATATATTGAAGCGAACACCGGGCACCTTGTATGTAAAGAATGAGCTCACTACCCTGAAGACGGATATCAAGGTAAAAGTGAACAAGGAAAAGGCGGGCATCCTGGGTGTGCCGGTGAATGAGATAGACCGTACGGTGCGGCTGGCCATAGCGGGTCTGGATATCGGGAAGTTCAGGAAGGACAATGCGAATGACGATGACTACAGCATCAATGTATGTCTGCCCAGGGAGCAACGTCAGTCCCTGGATGCATTGGACAAAGTGTATGTGGGGGCGTACAATGGCAATTCCATTCCGTTGAGCCAGCTGGCGGAGGTGCAGTTCCAAAGCAGTCCCACGAGCATTCACCATTATGATAAGGATAGGTATACGACAGTCACCGCCTTTGTACAAAATGGATATAACACCACCCGTGTGACGGATGAGCTGCTGAAGCAGCTGGATAAGATGAGCTTCCCCAAGGGGTCGTATTACAAGGCTGCCGGCGAGGTGGAGAGCAAGCAGGAGAGCTTTGGGGGTCTTGGGACCATCATCCTGATCACCATATTCGGTATACTCGGGATACTGATCCTGGAGTTCAAGACTTTCCGGGGAACGCTGATCGTTCTTTCCGTCGTGCCGCTGGGTATCATCGGTGCGGTGCTGGCGCTGCTTTTCTCCGGGAATACTTTCTCCTTTGTGGCTGTGATTGGGATCATTGCGCTGGTAGGGATCGAGGTAAAGAATTCCATATTGCTGGTGGATTATACCGACACGTTGCGGAGGGATGGGAAGGGATTGGATGAGGCGATACAGGAGGCGGGTGAGACGCGTTTTGTGCCCATTATACTAACGACATTGACGGCTATCGGGGGGCTGATCCCGCTGGTGGCGGAGAATAATCCGTTGTATTCGCCGCTGGCGCTGGTGATCATTGGCGGGTTGCTGAGCTCGACGATACTCACGAGGGTGGTGACGCCGGTGTTGTATAAGCTGCTGGCGCCGAAGATCGTGGGGGCAACTCAACCCGGAAAATAACTCACCGAAAGGCTATTCAGGGCATCCTTAGCAGACAGGGATGCCCTTCCTTTTCAGTAACTTCCCTGAAAACTCCTTCATGCGGTTAATGATCCTCCTACTTCTTGTATTGGCTATGACCGGCCAGACCGGTGTGGGACAGTCTACGCCACCCGCCCGGGGGGCGGGATCCCCGGATGATTTTTTGACGCTGCCTGTCCTGGCCTGGAAATTCACGGCCCGACAGCCTTTTTTCGCTTCGCCGCTGATCGACGGGGACCGGGTGTATGTCGGCAATAATGACAGCACGCTGTACTGTCTGGATATTGCATCGGGCAAGGTAGTGTGGAAATTCCCTACGAAAGGACCTGTACGATCGGGTGTGGGCGTCCATGGAGATCGCCTGTTCCTCATAGGCGGGGATAGCGGTCTCTATTGCCTGAATAAGACCAATGGTCAGGTGAACTGGATCTTTCACACGGAAGGGGAGCGCATGTATGATCAATATGATTATTATCAATCCACCCCTGTGATCAGCGGGGACACGCTTTTTTTCGGGTCTGGCGACGGGAATGTATATGCGGTGAACCAGCATACAGGGACGCTTATCTGGAAATTCAAGACAGGGGATGTCGTACATAGCAAACCCGCCCTGTATAACGGGCGGCTGTTCGCAGGCTCTTTTGACGGCTATACCTATGCGCTGAATACCGGTGATGGGAGCCTGGTCTGGAAAATGAAGTCATTGGGGCAGCGGTTTTTTCCAAAAGGCGAGATGCAGTTCTCGCCGGTGGCAGCCGGCGGCATCGTCCTCATCGGCAGCCGTGATTTCAACCTCTATGCCATCGATGCGGAAAAGGGCTATTGCCGTTGGAACAAACAATATCCCAGGGGCTGGGCGCCGGTGATCACGGCTACGCACCATGATTCGGCCGTGCTGGTAGGCACTTCAGACGACAAGGTATTGCTGGAGCTGCGAACTGCGGATGGTAAAGAGATCTGGCGGAGCGATGTGAAGTTCAATATATTCGGGTCCAGCGTACTGACGGCCAATATGTGCTATACGACCACGCTCATGGGCAAGCTGCTCGGCATCGACCTCCGGACGGGAACTATTGCCTGGAGCTTCACCACGGACAAGTACAAGGAGAACAGATTGAAATATTTCAAACCTGACGATACTTACCGGGATGATATCTTTTCCATCATTCATTCCCAGGAGGAATACCTGGAATTCCTGAACAATATCGGGGCTGTCTATTCCTCCCCCGCCCTTTATAAAGACCATATCGTATTCAGCAGCACGGATGGATCGGTGTATTGTCTGAGGAAAACCTAGCCTGATGCCACAAAAACAAGGGAGACCGTCTGATGGCGGTCTCCCAAATCATGTCCAGAAGTACGAGTTCTGGCTTTGCAAAAGGATTGGATCTTAATTCAGCTTTAGATTTTCACCGGCTTCCCCGGACATTGGATCTTCACTCCTATTTACAAGTGTATCTTTGACGTATTGTTATAGACAGAGTTCATGCCGGAAAAAACAAGCTTCTGCGTCAATTTCTTATGTAGAATTTTTACTATAAGGGAGTCCCGTGACAGGAAACTATTCCCATAATGGGAGTTTTATGACAATATGGGATGCCGCTTGAATTCCTTACCCCTGTCAAAAAGGTAGCGATAAGTAGTAAGCTTACGGCTGATAAAGGTCTCTCCCAGGGTCTTGGCTATATTGACCATTTTAGGGTTGAAATCCCCGATCCATTGCATTTCGAGGTAGGTGTAGGGGGTCTCTGGCTGGATGACCCTGGCCGACTCCACAATGATATAGGCATCCACCCCTTTGCCCTGGAACTCAGGAATAATGGCAAAGACCAGCCCGGTGAAGTAATGACAGGCTCCCCTGAACCTCAACCAGAGGAACCGGAGCTTTTGCAGGAGCCCGAATTTGCCATTGAAGTGCTTGAAGTATTGATTCAGGTCGGGAATATTGATAAAAAAGGCGATGGGTCGATCCTTATGATAGGCGAACCACACTATTCTCTCGTCCATCAGGGGTTTCATCTTTTTAAAGAGGGCCATCACCTGCTCTTTTCTCATTTCCTTCATCCCGCCGTGGCCTGCATAGGCGCCATTGTAAATAGCGACAAAATCATCTGCATATTTCTCCAGCCGGGACTTTTCAATGGTATGGGAGCTATAGTCAGGATCGGCAGCCAGGGCGGCATGTCGCTGTATTATCTTATCACTCACCGGTTTTTTCGGGTCAAGGCCGAAGCACAATTGATGGTAGAAGGGCTTGAAGCCATAGTTTTCCAGCAATTCCTTATAATAAGGCGGATTGAAGTTCATGCCATAGGGAGGCTCTTTAAAGCCTTCCACCAGGCAACCCCACCATTTGTCGCGTTCTCCAAAATTGATGGGGCCGTCCATGGCTTCCATGCCTCTTTGGGCGAGCCAGTGCCGGGCTACGTCGAGCAGCATATCCGCCGCCTGCTGGTCATTGATGCAGTCGAAAAATCCAATGCCTCCTACAGGTACATCATCTTCTTTGTTTTTGTAGCGTTTGTTCACAAAAGCTGCGATCCGGCCGATGAGCCTGCCTTCATTGTCCTTTAGCACCCAGCGGGTGATCTCGCCATGCCGGAAAGTTTTGTTCTTTTCGGGATTGAAGACCTCCCGGATCTCGTCATCAATGGGACGAATATAACCGGGCACTTTACGATTGAGTTCTACGTTCACCCGTATGAAATCCTTTTCCAATCCGGGGGTATTGACAGATAATAATTGCATAATAAAATGTGGGAATTGTTCTTGTCCGAAAAATAGCCCAATTCCCGCATACGGCTAATGATTGTCCTTCGGACGAACCGCCTTCTGCGGTTCCTGGTGGTGCAAATTTAACCCTTGTCGGCAAACTAAAAGTTCAAACAGTTTTTGGACTTTGGATTTCCCGACCTTACCTTTGCAGCCAAAATTAAAAGCTCCTTAATATGGCAAGTACCGGTAAGATCAAACAAATCATCGGCGCTGTAATCGATGTGCAGTTCGAGGGGAAACTCCCTGAAATATATAATGCGTTGGAACTGAAGCGTTCCAATGGCGAAAAGCTGGTGCTGGAAGTTCAGCAGCACCTGGGAGAGGACAGCGTTCGTTGCATTGCCATGGACGGTACGGAAGGTCTGGTTCGGGGACTGCCTGTTGAAGATACCGGCGCTGCCATTGCCATGCCCACGGGAGAGGCTATCAAAGGACGTCTGTTCAATGTAACGGGCGACCCCATCGATGGGCTGCCTGCTGTTTCCAAGGTAAACGGCCGTCCGATCCACAGCAAGCCTCCTGCTTTTGAAAATCTGAGCACCAGCACCGAGGTATTATTTACAGGTATTAAAGTAATCGACCTGATCGAGCCCTATGCGAAGGGGGGTAAGATCGGCTTGTTCGGTGGCGCCGGCGTCGGTAAGACGGTACTTATCCAGGAGCTGATCAACAACATCGCCAAGGCATACTCCGGATTGTCCGTGTTTGCCGGTGTGGGTGAGCGTACCCGTGAAGGGAATGACCTGATGCGTGAAATGATCGAAGCCGGCATCATGAAGTACGGCGACGATTTCAAACATAGCATGGAACATGGTGGATGGGACCTGAGCAAGGTCAATCTGCAGGAGCTGTCCGACTCCAAGGCCACCTTTGTATTCGGCCAGATGAACGAACCTCCCGGAGCACGCGCCCGTGTGGCGCTCAGCGGTCTGACCATCGCCGAGTACTATCGTGATGGGGACGGCAAGGGACAGGGACGTGACATCCTTTTCTTCGTGGACAATATTTTCCGATTTACGCAGGCGGGTTCCGAAGTATCGGCCCTGTTGGGACGTATGCCTTCCGCGGTGGGCTATCAGCCGACCCTGGCTACTGAAATGGGTCTCATGCAGGAAAGGATCACTTCTACCAAGAATGGTTCTATCACTTCCGTACAGGCCGTATATGTACCTGCGGATGACCTGACCGACCCTGCTCCCGCTACGACCTTTGCTCACCTGGATGCTACGACGGTACTTAGCCGTAAGATCGCCGACCTTGGTATCTATCCGGCTGTTGACCCACTGGATTCCACTTCCCGTATCCTCACTCCTCTCATCGTTGGAGATGCGCACTATAACTGCGCCAACAGGGTCAAGCTGATCCTGCAACGTTATAAGGAATTGCAGGACATCATCGCGATCCTTGGTCTGGATGAATTGAGCGATGAGGATAAGATGACCGTTGCCCGCGCCCGTAAAGTACAGCGCTTCCTGTCCCAGCCCTTCCATGTGGCCGAACAGTTCACCGGTCTCAAAGGCGTACTCGTACCGATCGA
>DASZWE010000384.1:0-6551 GCA_035546735.1 Puia sp. | reverse complement strand
AGGAAAATAAGATCATCATTACCCACGGCACCGATACCATGTCCGTCACCGCCCGCGTCCTGGCCGAAAAGGTAAAGGACAAGACCATCGTCATTACAGGCGCCATGATCCCCTATAAGTTCGGTAGCTCCGACGGGTTCTTCAACCTGGGTGGCGCGCTGGCCTTTGCACAGACCCTACCTCCGGGAGTATATGTGGCCATGAACGGCCGCTATTTCACCTGGGACAATGTCCGGAAGAACAGACAGACAGGACAGTTCGAGGAGCTGCAGTAACGCGCCACCATTCTGTCACATTTCCCCACCGGTTCGTCACATTTGAAAAGTTTCTCCGCCCCCATGCGGTAATCTTGCCCTAAAAACCGCAACGATGAAAAAGCTTTTCTACCTCCTGATGCCCGCCCTCGCACTGGCGCAGATGGCGCAGGCCCAGATCAATGCCGGACGGACGGATACCCTCTATTCAAAGACCCTCGGTGAAACCCGGCGCCTGCTCATATATCTTCCCTCCAGCTATGGAGACACCTATTTCTACCCCCGCCGCTACCCCGTCCTTTACCTTCTGGACGGCGACAGCCATATCAACTCCGTATCCTCCATGGTACAAATGCTAGGCGAACGCAACGGTCCTATGGGTTTCCCGGAGCTCATCATAGTAGCCATTCCCAATACGGACCGCATGCGCGACCTCACTCCTACCCATATTACCAAAGACCCAACGCATATGGCGGACAGCGCTACCCTCAGCCGTACAGGCGGTGGTGAAAAATTCCTCGCCTTCCTCGGTAATGAGCTGATGCCGCATATCGATTCTCTCTATCGCACCGCCCCTTATAAGATATTTATGGGGCATTCCCTGGGTGGTCTCACGGTGATCAATGCGTTTTTGCATCATACATCCCTATTCAACGCTTATGTAGCCACGGACCCCAGCATGTCCTGGGATAACAGTAAATTGTTGCAGCAGGCAAAGGACATCCTAAAAGAAAAGAAGTTCGATGGGAAGGCGCTGTATCTTGGCATCGCCGACAACCTTGTCCCGGGAGCGGACACCACCACCATAATGTCCCACAGGACCAATCTCTTCAGCCAGCATATGGCCTCCATCTTTGAGCTCAGGAACAGCATCCTGGCCGCCTGGCCCCATGCGACGCCACCTCCTTTTGTCCCCTTTACAGCCCAGACCCCCGCTGTCGAAAAAATTCCGCCGGCTGGACAGCCCCCATTCAGATTTGCCTGGAAATATTATCCCGACTATGATCATCAATCCCTTCCCATACCGGCCGAGTACGATGCCCTCCGGTTTGTATTCAATTATTATACACTCAACTTCCCCTTCGGAGAGTTCTTTTCTCCCGGCTGGACACAGGATTCCCTGATAGCAGCGCACTACCGGACCATCAGCTGGTATATGGGCTATAAGGTGGCTCCTCCGGAGTTTGTCATCAACAACACCGGTTATCAATTGATGGGAAATCATCAGCTGGACAGGGCTGCCTATTACTTTCACCTCAACATGGACAACTATCCCAACAGCTTCAACGTGTATGACTCGATGGGAGATCTGTTGGTAGCGCGTACAGAGAAGGATTCAGCTATGAAATGTTATCAAAAAGCGCTGCAGTTAAGAGACAATCCGGATACCCGTAAAAAGCTGCAGGACCTAAGCAGGTAGCTCCACCGTGTGGAACCAGTAATTGATAAAGGACCTGATCTTGAAGATAGTATCGCTGTAGGAGGCCGGCTTTTGTATAAAACTGCTGGCCCCCGCTGCATAGCTTGACAGCACATCCGCAGGCAGGGCGGTTTCGCTGAGCACTATCAACGGCACTTTTTCATATCCTTCCGTATCCCTGATCTGGCGTATCAGGTCCATGCCATCGAAAGGCTGTGCGTTCATACTGAGCAGTATCAGCGAGGGCATGTCACCGGGGTCTGGGTCATTCAAGTAGGCTGATAGCTCGGCGGGATAGATAAAATCGAGTCCGCCTTCGAAACCCTCGGACTGAAAGGTTTCCTCCGTAATCCACCTGTCGTCCTGGTCATGTTCGACCATAAGTATTTTTCCCGCCATAACGAATGATTTATCTCCCTAAAAATACTTACTTTTCCTTATAAATAACAGCATATGAGAAAAACCCTTTTCGCCGTAGCGATAGCAAGCATGGCATATCTGGCAGTGACTGCACAGCCCGCACCTAACCCGGCGCCCGACACATCCGTTATCACCAAACCCGACAAGTCGGTGACCAAACATTCCATCAAGGTCGATGGAAAGGTCATCAACTACACAGCCACGGCAGGTACCCTGCTGCTGAAGAATGAGAAAGATGAATCCATCGCCTTGTTCGGCTATACGGCTTATGTCAAAGATGGCGAAGGCGATGTTTCCCATCGTCCGCTGACCTTTGCCTACAACGGCGGCCCCGGCTCCTCTTCCATCTGGCTGCATATGGGCGCCCTGGGTCCCCGTCGCGTAGTCCTCAACGATCCATCCCCCAATCCTCCGCCTCCTCATAAGCTGGAAGACAACGAGAATTCTATCATCGATGTCACTGACCTGGTCATGATCGATCCCGTCGGTACGGGGCTGAGCCATCCCATCGGCAAAGCCACCAATAAGGATTTCTGGGGCGTCGATCAGGACATCAAGTCCATGAGCCAGTTCATTACGCAATATGTAAAGGAGTATGACCGCTGGAACTCTCCCAAATACCTTCTCGGTGAAAGCTACGGTACTACCCGTTCGGCAGGTATCGCCAGCTATCTGCATGACAATATGGGCATACAGCTGAATGGAGTGGTGCTTGTGTCCGTGGCGCTGGACATACACCAGCTCACCTTCCAGGACGACATATCGCATGTTGTATACATACCGACTTATGCGGCCGTAGCCTGGTTCCATAACAAGCTGGCCAATAAGCCCACCGACCTCGAGGCTTTTCTGAAAGAGGTAAGGGGCTTTGCCGGGGGCGAATATGCCACGGCGCTTCAAAAAGGTGATGCCCTCGGCGATGCGGAAAAGGCGCAGATCGCCGCCAGGCTCTCGACGTATACGGGACTGAGTAAAGATTATTGGATAAAAGCCAATCTCCGCGTGCCCGAGCCCGCCTTTACACAAGAGCTGCTCCGCGATGAGCACCAGATGGTGGGGAGGCTGGACGCCCGCTACAAAGGCATCAACCAGGACCTGCTGAGCGAGTTCTCCAATGATGATCCTCAAAGCACCCAGATCAGCCCGCCATATATCGCGGAATTTATGAGCTATTACTATGGCGAGCTCAAAGTGAACAAGAACTATTCCTATCATGTATCCGCCTATTCCGCGGAAGGTTTCAAATGGGACTGGCATCATGCCGCCAACGGAGGGGAGGGTTTTCCCGCCATGCCCAATACCAGCGTGGACCTGGCCAATGTCATGAGCAAGAACCCCAACCTGAAGATATTGGTATTGAATGGCTATTATGATCTGGCTACGCCTTTCTTCGGGACGGAATACACCTTCGACCACATGGGTCTGGAGAAAAAAATACGCAGCAACATCACGATGAAATACTTTCAGGCAGGACATATGATGTACATCCATCAACCCTCCCTGGTCGCATTCAAGAAAGACATCGCTGCGTTCATACAGGAGAATTCGAAATAGGTCCCGGTCAGGTCTGCTGCAGGCCCTCAAGGCCTCCGCTGCACATTCAACAGCACTTTGTCCGGCCTCAAAGTAATCAATGGCTTCATGACAGGTTCCTGTCCTGTAGCGGAAATAGTAAAATGCCTGAAGAAGGCATGTATGAAAAAACACATCTCCGCCATCGCAAAGTTATTGCCGATGCAAAGCCGGGGACCTGCTCCAAAAGGGAAGAAGGCGGGCATCTTACGCAATTTGCCGGCATCGTCCAGGAATCGATCGGGCATAAAGGCATCGGGGTTCTCCCAATGATCTTTGCTCCGGTGCACGCCATAGAAAAAGGATAAGATCACCGTATTCTTAGGATAAGTCCACTGACCGACACTGTCATCGGACAGCGCCATCCTGTCCGTCATAAAGGCGGCGGGTCGCAATCGCATGGACTCATTGATCACGGCATTGATATAGTCGTTCTTTACGCTGTCATAGATGTCGGTGGTATCCGCGACGACGCGTAATCGCTCCCTAACCTGTGGTTTTTTCACCACCATCGACAGCAGCCAGCTCAGGGTATTGGCCGTCGTCTCATGTCCCGCCAGCATCAATACCAGCACCTCATCGATGATCTGGTCGTCGGACATGGCTTCGCCGGTGTCCTCATAGCGGGCATTGAGCAGCATATCCAGCAGGTCGGTATAGGAACGCGGATCCTTCCGGCGTTGTTCGATGATGTCCTGCATGATAGCGCGCATCCTGTCCCGCCGGCGGATATTGATCTTGTCCTGGTGCGTGAAAATATAGGTCAGATGGCGAAGCGGCCGGTTCATATCCTTTATCACAAAGTCCTGCATGCTGTTGAACAGAGTGCTGATCTCCTCCATCGTCCCATGGGACAGGTCGATATCGAACAGGCTTCGGAGGATGGCATTGAAAGCCAGCTGATGAATGGACGGGTACACATCGACAGCCTCCCCGACAGGGAAAGCAGCAAGTGACGCCTCTATTCTTTCCACCACGATGGAATACAGTCCCTGCAGTCGCTTCATATGGAAGCCCGGCTGTATCAATCTCCGCTGCTGCAGCCAGTGGCTGCCGCTGGAGAAAAGCAGGCCGTTGCCAAACAGCCTTCCGATCTTATCCACCATATATTTCGACTTGTGATAGTTGGTGTGATTGTCCCGGAGCGTGTGTTGTATGAAGGCAAGATCGCGGGTCACAATGATGAGCCTGTTGCCCGGAAATACGACGGAATAGGTATCCCCGAACTTCTCCATATTGATGGTGATGGCATTGATGGTATTGCGACGGAAATAGCGCAGACTGCGCAGGATAAGTCTGGTAGTGCTATACCCCTTTGGAATGGAGTATTTATTACGGGCGTCCATGCCGTGAGTTGTTTATCTCGCGAAGTTAATATAATAAGCTGGGCACGAACTTTGGCGCCATCCTTTTTTTACTGGCCTGTTCATACCCGTATGCCAGTGACAGCAACTCCCCTTCCTTATAGGCGCCTGCTACAAAGGAAAGCCCTACAGGTAATCCCTGCACCATCCCCATTGGCACGGTGATGTGAGGATAGCCTGCCTTGGCGGCGGGAGAAGAAAATGAAAATCCCGATCCATAGCCGCCCAGCACAAGGTCGGTACAGCAGGCGGGGCCATTGGTGACGCCCACGAGAGCATCCAATTGGTATTTGAGTAGCAGGTCGTCGATGATCTTTCGCGCGCTGGTGCTTTTCTCCAGGGCGTCGAGATATTCCTTGCTGTCCAGACCGCCTTTTGCCTGGCTGCTTTCCAAAGTCTCCTGTTTGAAGTAAGGCATGGCCTTGGCCTCATTGTTCCGGTTGAAGGCAATGACCTCTTCCAGGGACCGCATCCCCGCCACACCGGATAAGTATTTATTCAATCCATCCTTGAATTCGTACTGCAATACGGTGAATTCCGAAGACCCCAGATCCCGGATGGGTGTGAACAGATCGACCTCTATGATCTCCGCCCCCTGCTGCTTCATCGTCTCTATAGCCTGCTGATATAAGGCAACCACTCCTTCATGCCCCTTCAGCTGGGATTTTTCAATCCCGATTTTTTTCATTTTCAATCCACCTTCCAAACAATGAGTGCTATAGTCGGTCTTCGAACGCCCGGCGCTTTGTCTTGTCACCGGATCTTTTTCGTCCACGGCCGCCAGCGCTCCCAGCAGTATGGCCGCATCCTTTACGGTACGGGCCATAGGTCCGGCCGTATCCTGTGTAGCGGAGATGGGGATGATCCCGCTGCGGCTCCAGAGACCGACGGTAGGCTTGAATCCCACGATCCCATTACAGGAGGATGGGGATACAATGGAGCCATCCGTCTCCGTACCGATGGCAAGGGCGCAAAGATTGGCCGCCACGGCAGCTCCCGACCCTGCACTGGATCCCGAAGGGTTACGATTCAACACATAAGGATTCCTCGTCTGACCACCCCGGCTGCTCCATCCGCTGGTGCTCCGGCTGCTGCGAAAATTGGCCCATTCGCTGAGATTCGTCTTGCCCAGCAGCACGGCGCCCGCCGCCCGCAACCTCCCGATGATAAAAGCATCCTGCGACGCCCGATGTCCGAGCAAGGCCAGCGACCCTGCCGTCGTCATCATCTTATCTCCCGTGTCGATATTGTCTTTTACCAGGATGGGTATACCGTGTAGCGGCCCCCTGATCCGGCCGGCCCTGCGCTCCTTATCCAGCTGGTCGGCAATAGCTATTGCGTCGGGATTGAGTTCAATGATAGCGTTGAGCATGGGTCCCTGCTTATCCAGCTCCTTTATACGTTTCAGATACATCTCCGTGATCTTGCGGGAGCTGTATTCACCTGAAGCCATCTTCTGCTGTAGCTGGTCGATAGTAGCTTCCTCCAGGTCGAAGGAGGCAGGGTGTGGTTGCGGCATAT
>DASZWE010000383.1:0-1826 GCA_035546735.1 Puia sp. | reverse complement strand
ATGGCAATCGCCGGTAGCCGGGGGTCATTCGTACTCTTCAGCTGATCCACAAAAGGTTTTGTCAGGTAAAAGTTGGCGGCCTCGCTGCCATTCAGCGTACTGCCGATTGGCTGGGTGAAGTTGGCGTCATGACGGATATAGGCATTATCCGCATTGCTGGTGATGACGCCGCCGGCAACAGCCGCCTGTACGGTACTTTGCGCCGTGGTAGGGTCCACCTTGCACATGCGCATGCCCGCACGCAGCAGCAGGGAATAGGCGAATTTTTTCCATTTGTTCACATCACCGGCATACAGCACATCGCCTGTCTCGATGGTGCCCGAGGAGCTCAGCGCCGCGGCAGCCTCGGTCAGCTCCTGTATGATCTTGGGATAGATATCCTGCTGCGCATCGTAGGTGGGAAAGAGTATCTGGTCCGAATAGCCCGCCCCACCCTCGGTATACGGTATGTCGCCATATTCATCCGTCAGGATCATAAAAACATAGGCCTGAAAGATACGCGCCATATTGTACATATTGCTCCGCGCCGGATTATCCTTGCTCCGCATGATAGCGTCATGCGTATTCTTGATCACGCTCTGATAATAAGCAGTCCAAAGCGGTTGCGTCGTCACATCCCGGCTGTCCTGGTTGAAATTGGCGCCGGCCAGCACGCCGCCATTGGGCGTTACCATCTGCTGCACAATACCGATGTCGAATACCAGCGACTTGACGGGAAAGGAAGTGTTGATCACGGCCTGGTTCAACAGCAACGCCGGGTCCAGCGAAGTGGGGCTGGTCCTGTTCACATTCAGGTCCGACAGCCCTTTCTCACAGGCCGTGAGGGCCGTCAGTGCAAAAAGAAATATAATATATACTATCTTTTTCATGATGATTTGATGTCTTTTAAATGGTATCATGGCTTTCGCAAGCTCAGGTCATGATAGGGATTTTAGAATTTAATATTCAGGTTCACGCCGACACTGCGGGTGGTCGGCAGGCCGGGGGACTCAAGCCCGACCTGGTTGTCCGAACCATATCCAAAAGTTTCAGGGTCGATGTTGTCTATCCATTTCTTCAACACCAGCACATTGTTGGCCACCAGGTCCAGCTTCAACCCCTTGATGGGCCATCGGGCCGGAATGTGTTTGGTAAGATCATAGCCCAGGCTCAGCTGCCGCAGCTTCCAGTATCCGCCGTTATAGATCACCGGTTCCACGATCTGCTGGGAACGCAGATGCTCCCAGTATGTCTGCACGGGCGCTACCGCCGTGTTGGTAGCTCCGCTGGCATCGACACCGTCTCCTTTCACACCACCCTCGCGCCCCACCAGCGTCATCTTATGCAGTCCATGCCGGACGGCGTTGAAGTTGGTGCCGGACAACACTTTATTCCCCAGCTTGTAATCGACAAAGACGGTGAGGCTGACCCCCTTGTAGGTAAAGGTGTTCAGAAAGCCACCCACCCATTTGGGCAGGGCGCTGCCAAACAATAGGAAGTCGGAGGTGCGCTGCGGCAGGCCGTTGGATTGAAAGATCATTTGACCCTTGGCATTGCGCGCATACCCATACCCGGCTATCTGCCCTATCTCCTTCCCTACTACCTGGCGGGTCTCGCCATTGAACACATGCGTGCCGGTGGTAATACGCTCACCGGGTGTGCTGGTGACGATGCTCAGCACCTTGGTGATATTGTACGAGGTATTGGCCGTGAACTCCCATCGGAACAGCCTTGACTGGAACGGCACGAGGTTCAGCATGGCCTCGAATCCATAGTTCTGGCTTTTCCCGCTGTTGATGGGTGTATTGTAATAGCCGGAGGCATCCGAGATCTGCACGGACACGATC
>DASZWE010000382.1:0-7296 GCA_035546735.1 Puia sp. | reverse complement strand
CTCGTAGCGCCGGATGGCAGCATACTGGCACAGACCACCCTGCAAACCCCCACACAGCAATGGCGGAAGTACACGGCCCGCCTCACGGCAATCGCCGACGCCTCCAACGCTAGGCTGGAGCTGCAAATGTCTACAGCCGGTCGTCTGATGGTAGACATGGTCTCTCTCTTCCCCAAAAACACGTTCAAAGGCCGAACCAACGGTATGCGAGCAGACCTGGCAGAAGCCATCGCCGCCATCCATCCCGGGTTCATCCGCTTCCCCGGAGGTTGTGTATCGCATGGGGATGGGTTGGATAATATTTACCGTTGGAAAAATACCGTCGGCCCCATCGAAGCGAGAAAACCACAGCCGAACATCTGGCGCTACCATCAGAGCGTCGGATTGGGGTTCTTCGAATATTTCCAATTCTGTGAGGACATCGGTGCGGAGCCCCTGCCCGTCATCGCTGCAGGGGTACCCTGCCAGAACTCATCCCTCACCGCAAAAGGCGGCGGTCAGCAGGGAGGGATACCCATCGACGAAATGGACCAGTATGTACAGGATATCCTGGATTTGGTAGAATGGGCCAATGGACCCGTAACCTCTAAATGGGGCAAGCTGCGTGCAGCATCCGGTCATCCCGCACCCTTCCACCTGAAATACATCGGCATCGGCAACGAAGACCTGATCTCCGACATCTTCGAAGAACGTTTCACCATGATCTATAAAGCCATCCGGCAAAAGCATCCCGAGATCACCGTCATCGGCACCGTCGGCCCCTTTTATACGGGCACCGACTATGAGCAGGGATGGGCCCTGGCCAGCCGGCTGAAAGTTCCCATGGTAGACGAACATTATTACGAGAGCCCCGGCTGGTTCATCGATCACCAGGATTTTTATGATCATTACGACCGCACAAAACCAAAGGTCTATCTGGGGGAATATGCCTCCTGGGGTAATACACTATTCAACGCCCTCTCCGAAGCGCTATACCTGACCAGTCTGGAACGGAATGGGGATGTAGTGCAAATGGCGTCTTATGCGCCCCTCCTCGCCCGGGAAAAGCATACGCAGTGGAATCCCGACCTGATCTATTTCAGCAATACGGAAGTCAAACCCACCGTAAACTATGAAGTCCAGAAATTATTCGGGAACAATACGGGCAACGAATACCTGCCAACCGTCGTCCAACTGTCAGTCTCCTCCAACGGCCAGCTCTCCGCACCCTCCGATCTCTCAGGTAACGACCAGGCAGTGCGTAAGCGCCTGGGCGTCTCAGTGGTCCGCGACACCACCACCAACACCGTGATCGTAAAATTGGTAAATCTTCTCCCCGTAACCACCTCCGTCAAACTGGACTTGGGTGATCTCGCAAAAGACCGTCAGGCAGAGAAGTCGGTATTGCAGGGTCTCCCCAACGACAAGGTCGCGTCCGTCACAGTCACAGCAGCAGTCCCCGCAAGCAAGGTGCTGAACGAAACGCTGCCACCCTATTCATTGACGGTATGGAAGATCCATCGATAGCCGGTCCGCCGATGGTCTGCCCCTCTCGCTCCTCAGCAACAGCACCGGCCCTGACATCCCCTTCTCGGCAACACCACCGGCCCTGGCAGCCCTTACTCCGCAGGCCTAAAGTCGGATTGTACGAACGCAAGATACATGCCTGCCAGCAGGATCACCACCACGGTAAGCCCCAGCATCACACCTATCACCGATGGCCGCATCAGCTGCGTAATATTAATTTTTATATCCAGCCATGCCGCCAGTTGTCAAGGAATACTTGACAACTTTTCCATTTAAGAATTCCATGCTGCACTCTTGACCATCAATCTGACTTTTGAAAATCAAGCCCCTTGCTTGCCAGGTTCCTGTGTACATATTTGTTGATCTTCTATTTCCTGAAGCGTCCTGCCATCCTTGGCTTTCCAGCGTCTACGGCCATTGGCGTTATATCCGAGTATGATCGCAGCAGCGGCAGATGAAGCCGAAAACAGCTCATCCCTTGTGAAGATATACTTCTTGTCGCCGATTTGAAGTGTGCCGTTGGAAATGAGTTTTTCTCGCCGATCTTGATATCCCGGTTGAAGACTGCCGATCGTCAAGGCGGCCTCAGATCCCCGCAGCACCACAATTCCTTCATCGGTCAGCAAGGCGTTGGCGTTCAGACCCGACATCGCTAAGGTCAAAGGCAATGTATTTTTCTCCTTGTTCCCTTGTATAATATCGCTGGCGGAAGGATTATCTTCTGCTATCGCTTTTTTTGTGGGTGTTACCGGCTCAAGTATCCGATGGCCGAGAACGCCGAGCAACAAGTTGATATGCGTTAAAAACTCTTCCATGGCATCCCGGTCCGACCGCGGAAGCGATGCTGGCTGCGACTGATTGTAGTTATCAATCGTATATCTATTTGCCGAGAGTGCCATTTGAATGAGCCTGCTTTCAAGATATCTGGCGTGGGATCTTGTCAGGTTCTCGTCTTTGCTAACGAAGAAGACCATTTGGTTTTTCCAAACGTAGACATAAGATTAGGTCGACTATTTTTCAGTTTCAGTAAAAAAAGTTGGCCATCTCCTCTGCTTGTTTTAAAATGGTATCGATGGCAGTCGGTTGCTTATCAGGAGGATAGCCATATTTGTCGAGGGTAGGCGCCTGATCCCGGGACGGCGATCTCATTAGTTTCCAGGGCTTCATAAAAAGCAATTTCATCCTTTGCCGGGCCAGGCTTTTGCAATGGAAGCATTCGTGTTTGTGAAACCAGGTGTTCCCCCCTATTTCCTAAATATCCTGAATATATCCAGCCCCAGCGCATACGCCATCAACGCGAACAGCAATATCATCCCCACCATCTGCGCATACTCGATGAACTTATCACTCGGCTTCCTGCCCGTGATCATCTCCACCAGCGTGAACAACGCATGCCCCCCATCCAATGCCGGTATCGGCAGCACATTCATGAACGCCAGCAGAATGCTGAATATCGCCGTCAGGGTCCAGAAAGCCTGCCAGTCCCACACAGGCGGAAATACATTCGCAATACTGACCACGCTCCCCAGCGAATCCTCCGCCTTCACCTCCTTGGACGTAAACAGCAGCCGCAGATTGCGGATATAGTTCGTCAGCGTCTGCACGCTCTTTTTCACCCCCGCGGGTATCGCCTGCGCCAGCGTATAGGTTATATGCTTATAGCCCAATATATCTTCCGGGTCCTTGTAGTATACATGAAAATCCCGGCCCTTCACCAACGTCATGCTCGTCCGGACCGTATCGGTCCCACGCAGCGCCGTCACTGCCACCGTCTTTATCTTGTTCTTATCCACATAACGCATGGCATTCAGCCAATCAAAATACCAATAGGCAGGCCTGCCCGCCACCGTCAGCAGCGTATCGTTCTTCTGTAGCGCCGGCCCCGTGAATTGGGCGTCCTTCAATACGGAATCCACCACAATCTGGTACTTCATATAGGTGAAGCCCCCCAGCCTGTTCTTATTCAGCTGGTTGATAAATCCCGCCGGGATCGCCAGCTCCATCCGTTGACCGTTCCGCTCGATGGTAAGGCTCTTTGCCTCATTCATGATGATCTCCGAACCCGTCAGTCCCACTCTTTCCAGGGGCTTGCCCGCCACCGCCAGTATCTTGTCGCCTTCCTGCATCCCGATCTTCGTAGCCAGACTGTCCACCGACACCCCATACTTCAGATTAGCAATCGGTATATAACGTTCCCCCCATATCCACATGATCATGATAAAAATGACCAGCGCCAGTATCACATTCACCGTCACCCCGCCCAGCATGATGATCAAACGCTGCCAGGCCGGCTTGCTGCGGAACTCATAAGGTTGCGGAGGCAGGTTCATCTGCTCCTTGTCCATACTCTCGTCGATCATACCCGAGATCTTTACATATCCCCCAAAAGGTATCCACCCAAGACCGTATTCCGTATCGCCTATTTTCTTTTTGAAAAGAGAGAACCAGGGATTGAAAAAGAGATAGAACTTCTCCACCCGGCATTTGAACCAGCGCGCCGGAAAAAAATGCCCCATCTCATGTAAGACCACCAGTATGGAGAACGATAAGATGAACTGCAGTATCTTGATGCCAACTGCTGACCAGTCTATTGCTAATAGTATCATAAGTATTACAGCTTAATTAGGGACGCGGCGAAGTTACGGGCCTCCCCATCGCTTTCAAAATATTCTTCCAGCGTGGGATGCTCGATAAAAGTCACCTGCTCCATCGTACGCTCCACCAGGTCCGTCATATCCAAAAACCCTATCCGGTTCCGTAAAAAGGCAAAGACCGCAATCTCATTGGCCGCATTCAGCACACAGGGAAGATTCCCCCCCTTGAACAAAGCCTCCGTAGCCAGCGTCAGATTACGGAACGTCTTCACATCCGGCTCCTCGAATGTCAAGGTCCCCGGCTTCCGGAAGTCATAGCGGGGGAAATTGCTGGGGATACGCCGGGGGAAAGATAATGCATATTGTATCGGCAGCTTCATATCCGGCAGTCCCATCTGCGCCTTGATGCTCCCATCCTCGAACTGGATCATGCTGTGGATGATGGACTGGGGATGAATGATCACCTGCACCTGGTCCGGCTGCAGGTTGAAAAGCCATTTGGCCTCGATCATCTCCAAACCCTTGTTCATCAGCGTCGCCGAGTCGATCGTGATCTTGGCGCCCATACTCCAGTTCGGATGCTGCAACGCATGGTCCCTTTTTACATTCACCAGGAAGTTGGGCTTCTTTCCCAGGAAAGGCCCCCCGCTGGCGGTAAGTATTATCTTTTCTATCCGGCTACGGGTTTCCCCTACCAGGCATTGGAAGATGGCCGAATGTTCCGAATCCACCGGAATGATGGGAGCGCGGTTCTCGATCGCCTTTTGCATGACGATATCCCCCGCGACTACCAGCGTTTCCTTATTGGCCAATGCCACCGCCTTGCCGTTGCTGATAGCCTGCAGGGTTGGACGCAATCCGGCAAAACCCACGATAGCCGCCAGCATGACATCATAGTTATCCATGGCCGCCACGTCTTCCAGGGCCTTTTCGCCGGCAAACACCTTGACGGGCTCCGCCGACAGCGCTTCCCGCACTTTCGGATATTTCTTTTCATCCCCGATCACCACCACGTCCGGCTTGAAATGCAGGGCCTGCCGGATCAGCAGGTCGTCATTGGACTGCCCCGTCAATACCTCCACGCTGAAGAGCGCGCGATTGGCATCGATCACTTCCAGGGCCTGCCGGCCGATCGACCCCGTCGACCCGAATATAGCAACACGTTTTTTAGTTATGCCGTTTGACATTTTTACTCGATGTATTTTTCCAGTTCGCCCGCCAGCTTCCGGTCATTGCTCAGCCGGGGCACTTTGTTTTGTCCTCCCAGCTTTCCTACCGATTTCATATAATCGATAAAACCATGTTTCTTGACGGCGCGGATCTGAAGAGGTTGCAGAATATTTCCCGTGATCAGATCGTCGTAATATATGTTTTTATTGCGTAGGTAGGTATCAACTTTTGAAGCAAACTGATGCAGATCCGACGGTTTGTTCTCGAACTCGACGAACCACTCGTGGTAGGACTTGCCACCGCCCTGCTGGATCATGGGCGCCACCGTGAACTCCGTGATGTGCAGCCCTTCTTCCTCCGCCGCCTTCATCAGGCTGTATTCCACCTCCTCTCCGATCACATGCTCCCCAAAGGCGGATATAAAATGCTTCGTTCTCCCCGTCACGACCAGCCGATAAGGCTCCGTGGAGACAAACCGCACCGTGTCGCCGATACTGTACCCCCACAACCCCGCATTCGTGCTCACGATAAGCGCATAGTTCTCTCCCACCTTTACATCCTTCAGGCTCAGCCGCTCGGGATCCTCCTTCCCAAACTCCCCCACCGGAACAAACTCGAAGAAGATCCCGCTGTTGGTATTTAATAACAAACCCTCGCCCTCACGGGCGTCCTGGAAGGCGAAGAAACCCTCCGAAGCCGGAAAAGTCTCGATCGTGTCCACTTTTTTACCGATGCTGTCGAACAGCTTGGCCTTATAGGGCTCGAAATTGACCCCTCCATGCACCAGCACCGAGAAGTTAGGGAATATATCCTTCACCGGCTTGCCCGTCTTCTCGATCAATCGGTCGAAATACATCTGCACCCACGGTGGAATACCGCTGATCAGGGTCATATCCTGGCTCAACGTCTCCTCCACGATCTTGTCCAGCTTCGTCTCCCAGTCCTCGATACAGTTCGTCTCATAGGAAGGCAGCTGGTTCGTACGAAGGTAGCGCGGCACATGGTGATTGACGATCCCGCTCAGTCTGCCGGTGGGAATACCCGCGATCCGCTCCAGTTCCGGGCTCCCGGAAAGGAAGATCATCTTCCCATCCGAAAAAGCCGTATTCCCCGTCGAAGCCATATAACAAAGGAGCGCATTCCGGGCCGTATTGATATGGTTCGAGATGGAGTCCTTGGAAATAGGGATGTATTTGATCCCGCTGGTCGTACCCGAAGTCTTCGCCAGGTAGATGGGCTTGCCCTGCCACAGCACATTGTGCCGGCCCTCTTTTATCTGCGCAATATATCCCGCGAACTGCTCGTAATCCCGGATCGGCACCGCCTGCCTGAACTCCTCGTAGGTCTTTACCTCCCCCAGCCGATGCTCCTCTCCAAACGCCGTCTTGCTCCCCACCCGCAACAGGTCTTTTAAAATGGTCTCCTGGTCACTCACCGCCGTCGTCATCCCCTTCTGAATGGACTTATATATATATGATGCAAATGGCCTGGCCAAAAAGGATTTGATCTTCATATTCATGCCGGCAAACCTACAAGAAAAAGACCAATAGACAATAAAAAGCCGATTCACCCAATTCTCCCGATCAGCCGGGATTCTCCCGCCCTGTTAGGTTCATGCGCGCCCCTGAAAAGACATTAATTATGCGCACTAAACCTACAAGAAAAAGACCAATAGACAATAACCCCTATTTGCGCTGCTCGGTTATCCTCGGTTATGCCGCCCGGGTCGGGCTGTCCACAGTAGTCCTCGCCTCCGGCTGTGGGCTACCTGCTCCCATCCCTCACGCATATCCAAAGGGCAGCCCCCTGCCCCCCGTCCGTCAGGCTGCCCCCCGTCCGCAGGACCGCCGCCTAACTCCTTCTTTTTCAACATATCCCCCCATTTCCTTCCTTTTTCTTAATTTTACCCCCCGCAACCCCTTATTTTTCCGCCCTTTCTTTCTTATTTATTCCCGATTTTACATTACCTTTGCAGCCCTAATATCCGATCCACACAGGATCGTACAAAATTGAAAAGTTATGTTCG
>DASZWE010000381.1:0-7336 GCA_035546735.1 Puia sp. | reverse complement strand
TGTTGGGATTCTTATTGACATTCGTAAAAAAACTCTTCTTACATGCTCCGGCAGATAAGGCCAGCAGCCCTATCATCGCAATTATTTTTACCTTATATAGTTTCATATTAAAATAAGTTTAAAGGATTAAAGACCGACATTCAGACGGACTCCATAATTCTTGATACCGGGATTATTGAAGAAGTCCATCCCCTGTGCATTGGAGGGGCCGGAAAGGCTCGTCTCAGGGTCTACTCCATCATATTTGGTCCATGTGTGCAGGTTATTGGCAAACACTGTTAATGACAGAGCCGCGAACTTCATCTTATTGGCCAGGGATTTAGGTATCTCGTAAGTCAGGCTTACCTGGCGGATCTTGGTATATCCACCATCCTGGATATCGACCTCTTGCCCGCCGCCTACACTATTACCAACTCTGGTCCAGTAATTATAATCGTAAGCGCTCTGAGTGGTATTTGCGCCACCAGGGCCGGCTTTTTCCACGCCATTTTCCATATGCACAACTTCACCGGCAGCGTTAAGATGTCCGAGCAGACCCTTGAAAACAGTCGGGGTACCCCTGTTCTCTGTCTCCTTTGCCGTACCTCTCAATGCTATTGCACCGCGGGTACCGTTCATAATGTTGCCTCCATGCTTTACGTTCACCTGCACTCCCAGCGTAAATCCTTTATAGCTCAGATTACTCTGTACGGATCCCAGCCACTTCGGATTGGGGTCCCCAATGACCATGTTAGGACCGACACCACCGCCGATGGGCTGCCCCACCGGGTTGATCATATCCGAGGGGTCATCGTTTATCAGTAATGGACTCTTCAGGTCGGTGAGGACGGAGTGAGGAGTCGTATTACCATAGATGACACCGTAGGGCTGACCTGCAACGGCGTCTATTTCAAACTCGCCTGCGCCAAAGCCGGCCAAAAGCAACCTGTCCAGACCCGGAGCAAGGGAGATCACTTTGTTTCTGTTCATGGACCAGTTGAAATTCAAGTCCCAACGCAACCCATAGCTGGTCCTCACCGGATTGGTATTCAACGTCAGCTCGACGCCCTGGTTCCGGATATTTGCAGCGTTCAGCAGCTCGCCCGCAAACCCTGTAGTATAAGAAATAGCCACAGGTACAATGATATCAGAAGATTTGCTGTAGTAATAAGTACCGTTGAAGGTAATCCTGTCTTTATAAAGACCCAGATCGATACCGGCTTCATAAGACTTCGTCTTTTCAGCTTTCAGCTTCGGGTTGCCAAGAGAAGCGACATTCGTGCTGAGCGCATACCCGGGGATAGAGACACCCGTGTTCACATATCCGTCCGTGAAAGCAAAAGGAGCCGCATATGGCGTGGTCAATGCATAGATCGGAGCATCCTTACCTACCTGTGCAAAATTGAGTCTTAGTTTACCGTAGCTAAGGACATTGCCGCCCTTGAGGCTTTCCAGTTCCGTGAACACCCATCCCAGGCTCGCCGAAGGATAGAAGAATGTATTGTTGGCGGGCGCCAGGGTAGAGGTTTCTTCCCTACGGCCTGTGATGCCCAGGTACAACATGCTGCGCCAGTTCAATTCCAGGTCACCGTAGAAAGCCTGTGTCCGCTTATGGCCGTCAAACTGTGTCGTCACAGGAGCTACAGCATTGGAAAGATCGTTGAAGTCCGACACCAGCAACCCGACGGCCTTCACCAGGCGATTGTTGTTCTGCAGGTCAAAGAAATTGTGCCCTAATAATAAGGTTGCATTGAGGTCCCCAAAGTTATGCTTCAGGTTGACCGTAAAGTCTGAGTTGAACTGCTGGTTGCTATAAGTGGTGACAAAAAGCGCCCCGTTATTGCCGCCGTACGGTCCCGACTGGCTGCCGAATGCGCTCTTATCGGATTGACTGTAAACATCACCGCCTAAACGGTAAGTAAACCCTAACCATTCATTGGCCTGGAAGTTCGCCTGACCATAGCCAAAAACACGATTCAGGTTAGAAGTAGTCGGGTTATTGTTAACTGTATAGTAAGGGTTGTCATAGATACCGTATCCCCGATAGCTGCGTTGCAGCCCGTTGGGAAAAAGATAGGCAGCCCGATTGTCCCAGGGTTTTTTCAACCCGTTGGAGTTATCGAAAGTAGGTGTGGTACGCAAAAGGCCCAGCATGACGCCTGATAAGTTGCTACCTTGCTGCGCCTTATCATTCGAAGATGCTATAAACGTGACGGAGCCTTGGAGAGTCAGCTTACTGGAGGCCCTCATCTGACCACTGAGGCTAAATGTGTTCTTTGCATAACGGGTCTTGGGAATAATGCCCGTTTGGTAAAGGTTACCATACGACATACGGTAACCTGCGTCACCTGTTCCGCCGGACACCGCTATATTATTGTCAATGACCATCCCGGTCTTGAAAAAAGAATAAGTGTCATAAGGGATTACCTTATCCTTGGCCGTCGGGTCGGACTTGCCGACAATGTTCCCATGCTTATCCCATGGGTTCGTGTTCGTTCCGTCCCAATACAAGGTATCGATGGCCGGTCCCCATGAGTATGCCTGACCGGTAGAAGGATCCATGTACACATATTGTTGGAGCGATTTACTCCAGTTACCTTGCGCAAACTTTGTCTGTAGTGGAGGAAGATGAGTATGGGTATCCCAGCTAACGGACGAATTAAATGACACCTGCGCTTTATGGGTCCCTCCTTTCTTCGTGGTTATGACCAAAGCCCCACTGGCAGCCTGGATACCATACAGCGCCGTGGCCGCAGGTCCCTTCAATAAAGTGATGGACTCGATGTCATTGGGATTGAGATCAAGCCCCCGGTTGGTCGGCTGGGCAGCACCTAACAAGTCAGCCCCGGCGCCGCCGGCCTGAAACCCGTTGAACTGCGGGTCATAGTTATTAGCGGAGTTGTCGATAGGCACCCCATCCACCACCATCAGCGGCTGGTTATTACCCGTCACGGAAGTTACTCCCCTCAACAGCATGTAAGTTCCGGCACCCGGATCACCGGCACTATTGACGACCGTAAGGCCCGCAGCCTTACCGCTTAACTCGTTCAAAACGTTACCGGTATTGGTTGTATTCACTGCCTCGATGGTCTGCGTAGCATATCCCAAAGACCTCTTTTCCCTCCGTATGCCCAGGGCAGTGACGACAACTTCACTCATCGCTTTGGTATCCCTGTACAGGGGCACAGTAATTTCTGATTGATTTCCGATGCTGACCTCTCTGCTTCCAAATCCGATTGCAGATACGACCAATGTCGCGTTGGATGGAGCCATGATCCTGAAGATTCCGTCCGCGCCTGCACTGGTGCCCCCTCGCGCACCCTTGACTTTTATGGTTGCTCCTGATAATGGATTCCCGGTAGAATCGGTCACCTTTCCGGTCACCTCCCTGTTCTGAGCCTGGCTCAGAAAGGCAAATGCAGTTAATAGAATGGTTAATACCAGACATTTTCTCATTTTGCTGTCTTTTTTTGTTTATTGTTGTGTGTTACTCAAGGTCATAGCCGTTCAGCAGGCAATTACCGCCGTTTGTAAGGCCATTTAAAACAGACAAAAAAATTAACTTTTATGTGGCTTGTGAAACGTCCGTCATGTCCGAAGCGGGAAAATCAACAACTGAAGACGTAAAAATCGATCCCCAAAAAATAGACAATTGTTAAAATCACGGGAGGGCCGAGGGCCCTCCGCCGTCCGAAGGACGGCAATAAAACAGCGTCCGTGTAAAAGCCCGGACCATCAGGTCCGCCCTCCTCGAGATGGTTTCACGAAGAGGCATCCCCGAAAAAAAAGAGCAGGTGGTAGAAACCACCTGCGAGTCACATGAGAAAACTTCTATCGGCAACTTTAATAACTCCGAGGAAGTTGCCTTTTAGAAAAATTTATTCCCTCGGAAAAAATTGAGTGCAATTGGCCTGAGGAAAAATATAGCCCAATTGCACAACATATCTTATGATCGAGACCTTCGGCGGAAGCCTGTGGCCCGTTCTGTGTGTCAGGCATCAAAATAAACACTTATTGCATTTGTTATGGACAGAATATGACCGAAGGCGGTTATTCGGCTACTGAAAGGTCTATTTGAACTGCCGAATGGCAAAACTGCACCCTACCCCCCCGGAAAACCATCGGGCATCCGGAAATTACCCACCTTTATCCCCAAAAACCGGCTTTTGCAATAAATTAACTTTTTTATTACAGGGTAAATCGGAATCTTCCGTTATCGTATTTTTATTCTACTACACATGAGCGGACCTTGCGTCCGCTGGCCGAAGGCCTATCATTAGACGTGCACAGGGACGGGTTATTTTTATAACAAAGCCGGCCCTGCGCACACGGCAGTTCCAGCTTCCCAACAAACCATTTTAACCATTTTCATTATATAAGGCGAAATGGCCCTAACCCACTGCTATGGACAATAAAAATGCGTTCAACGACAGGATGGTCAAGCTCATCGGCATACCTGTATTGGGGCTTTTTATTCCCAATATCTCCGGGCTGATCACCAATCGCCTCTATACCTACCCCGAGCTGCTGGCCAATTACGCCTATTTTACCCTTCTTTCCTTCATCGTCTGGCAGGGCAATGTCTGGCTCATGCACTTCATCCGGAAAAAATACAGTTGGTCCTTCCAACAGTATCATAAGATCATCATATCCCTGTTTTTTGTCAACATCGTCTATTCCGGGGCCGTCTCCGTCCTCCTGCTCAGCCTGTGGAAAACCTTTTCCCACGAGCCGGCCAACCACGAAGCCCCCATGATCAACGCCACCCTGATCATCATCATCGCCGCCTGCTTCATTACCAATATTTACGAGATCATCTTCCTCAACAGGGAAAGAGAGGACAGCCGCAGCACGGTGGAACAGCTGAACATCGCCAAGGCCCAGGCCGAGCTGGAAGCGCTGAAAAATCAGATAGACCCCCACTTCATATTCAACTCGCTGAACACGCTCTCCTTTCTTATCACCCGCGACCCGCAGAACGCCCGGCTCTATAATGACACCCTGGCCAAGGTCTATCGATACATCCTCAGCAATAAGGAAAAAGACCTCGTCCTGCTGAAAGAAGAGATAGAATTTATCAGCAACTACTTCTACCTCCTCAAGATCCGCTTTGGCGACGCCATCAACATGATCATCGAGATCACGGACCTCGCCTCCGAAGATTTTCTTATACCCCCCATCTCCATGCAGGCCCTCGTGGAGAATGCCATAAAGCATAATGAATTCAATGACAAGACGCCCTTATCCATCAACGTATCCATCAGCGCCAACTATGCCATCGTGAAGAATGTGATCAACCTCAGGACCTATGCCGCACCCACATCCCGCATCGGACTGGGTAACCTGGACAACCGGTACAAGCTTATAACCAAACGCAACATCATTATTGAAAATAATTTCAAAACTTTCACGGTAAAATTGCCGATCATCAAATTTTAGGTGGTATTGCAATGTCCGGGGGCCCCTATTGTAACGATTTAGCAAGTCCGTGCGTCTCATTAAAAGCCCCACGCAACATTATGGTAAATAGTACGATTTTATATATAAGCGGTAATGAAAAAAGCATCAAACAATATTAATTTTACAACGTTTAAAACCGAGTCACATGAAAGTGCTTATTGTAGAAGATGAGCGACCCGCTTTTGAGAATATGGTAGAGGAGCTGCAAGCCATAGATGAGAATATTTACGTAATGGCCGGGTGTACGAGCGTTGACGAGACCGTACGATGGTTGAACAAAAATCCCCAGCCCGACCTGATCCTGATGGACATTCAACTCTCCGACGGACTGTCCTTTAATATCTTCAAAGCCTGCCATATCACCTGTCCCGTGATCTTTACCACCGCCTACGATAAATACCTCGCACAGTCTTTCGAATATTGCAGCATCGACTATCTGCTGAAACCCATCAGCCAGGACAAGCTGAAGAACGCTATCCGGAAATACAAGAATCTCCAGAATCACTTTACCAGCAACCATAATAACATTAACGAATACCTGAACACGCACGATAAAAAGCGCTCCAGGATCCTTGTAAAAAAAGGCATGGAGTTCCAGACCGTACGCGTGGAAGACACCGGGTATTTCTTCACGGAACACAAGCTGGTATTCCTCGTAGATAAGGAAGGCAGGAAATATATGGCTGAAAAGAGCAACCTCAGCGAGCTCGAGGAAGAGCTGGACAGGAATATCTTTTACCGGGCCAATCGGAAATATATTATCAACGCCAACTACGTCAAACGCTTCAAACCCCTGGAGAGAAGCAAGATCAGCGTCGAGCTCACGCTGCCCGTCAATGAAGAGATCATCATAAGCCAGGAGAACTCCGCCGGCTTCAAGAAGTGGATCGGCGAGATTTAATCCTCTGAACTGAGCCGACACATCGGTCCTGAAGGACCGGCCATTTCACGGACGCTAACCGATTGTCCTTCGGACGGTCTCACTGTGTTCGACCAGCCTAGAACTGCATCAGGAATGCACTCCCCTCCCCCTCTATCGACTGCACCTGTATATTCCCTTTATGCAGCAGCATGATCTGTTTGCAAAGGCTCAGGCCAATGCCGCTGCCCGTCTTTTTCGTACTGAAGAAAGGTATAAAGATATTATCCATCACCTCCGGCGACATACCCGTCCCATTGTCCGCCACCTTGATCAGCGGCCTGCCATTATAGGTCGTACCCGAAAGGGTGATCGTCGGCTCCGCACTATCCTTTATCGCCTCGACGGCATTCACCACCAGGTTGATCAGCACCTGCTCGATCAGGCTTACGTCCGCATCGAGCGTCATGTCCGGGTCCTTCAAAATGATCTCCATCTCGATATTCTTCTGCTCGAACGTAGGCTCCATCAGCACATGCAGGTTCTCAAAAAGATCCCGCACATACACTTTCGTGAGGTTCAGCGTGGTGATCTTGTTCAGGCTCCGGTAGGTCTCCGCAAACTTCAGCAGCCCCTCGCTCCTCCTCCGTATGGTCCCAACCCCTATCTGCAGGTCTTCCAACGCCCCCGGCTGTCCGTCCAGCAATGCCGCAGACGCCTGCAGCCGGTGTGACAAGGTCTCCGCCAGGGAGGCGATAGGCGCCACCGAATTCATGATCTCATGCGTCATCACGCTGAGCAGCTTCTTCCAGGACTTCGCTTCCTGCTCATCCAATGCCTCGTTCACATCCTGAAAAGCTATCAGCTTGTATATCTTCCCATCCGTCTGGAAGGCGGTGGCAGCCATCAATGTCTTGAAGCTGTTGTTGTCCTTCATGACGTTGATCACCTTATTATCCCCCGGACGCAGGTTCAGGATCTCCTGGTACAGGTTCGTATCCCTCCGCTCCAGCGAATGGATCGTCTTAAGATAAGGGA
>DASZWE010000380.1:0-19624 GCA_035546735.1 Puia sp. | reverse complement strand
ACCCGCTCCATCCAGGACTTTGCGAGACTGGAGCCCACTTCCAACGGTCTTAGCTTCTCCGGAACCAACCCCGGCATGAACAACATCACCGTTGACGGCGCTGACTTCAATAACTCCTTTGGTCTTTCCTCCACCCTGGGTGGTCAGGCTAACGCACAGCCCATTGCGCTGGACGCCATCGACCAGGTCCAGGTGAACGTAGCTCCCTACGATGTAAGACAGGGCGGCTTCACCGGCGCCGGTGTCAACTCCGTCACCCGCAGCGGTACCAACCAGTTTCGCGGTACGGTATATGGTTATTTCAAGACCCCCGGCACCATCGGTTATAAAGTGGCCGATACCAAAGCTCCCAAAACAGATTTTAGCTACAACGTGATGGGCGCCAGCTTCGGCGGAGCCATCATCAAGAATAAGCTGTTCTTCTTCATCAATGGTGAGCAAAACAAGCAGAGCGCACCCTCTACAGGCATCCTTCCTTCCGATGCCAGCCACACTCCCTCTCCCGGGCTCTATTCCCAGGCGAATGCGGATACACTGGCAGCGTTGGCGTCATTCCTGAAAAGCAACTATAACTACGATCCCGGATCCTATATCCCGGGCAATTTCGCCACCAACAGCTACAAGGTCAACGCCCGTCTGGATTTCAACATCAACAGCAACAACACGCTGACCCTGAAATACAACTATCTGAAATCCTACGCCGACCAGTTCCCGAGCACCAGCAGACCCGGGTCCGGACAGGTCAGGGGCGGCCAGCCTGATACGTATGCGATACCCTTCTCCGGCGCCGGCTACCGCATCAACAACAACCTGAATATCTACATTGCCGAGCTGAATACCCGCATTGGCAACACCGCTTCCAACAAATTGCAGGTAGGCTATACAAGAGAAAGGGACTTCCGCTCAGCCAACTCCAGCTCGAATACATTCCCGCACGTGGATATCCTCAATGGTGGAAATATCTACACCGACTTCGGGTATGAGATGTATACGTACAACAATACCCTCAATATGGACTCCTACCAGCTCACCGATATCTTCAGCTTGTACAAAGGTGCCCATGAGATCACATTCGGTACCCAGGATAGCTATAAGAAATATGCCAATGCCTTTGCACCAGGCTACAATGGCGTGTACCAGTTCAACAGCCTGGATGACTTCCTGACAGGCGCTCCGGCAGCCACCTACTATCAGCAGTATTCAACTCTCAAGGGCGGAGCTTTCCCCTGGGCCTATGCCGGGGCTACCAACTATAGCCTTTTCGGCCAGGATAAATGGCGCATGACGCCGAACTTCACCCTAACCTACGGTGTACGGTTCGATTATACCACTTACCAGAACAAATTCACGGACAATCCTAACTTCGATGCCCTGACCTTTAAGAACGGGGCGACATACAATGTCGGCAAAGCCCCCAATGGCTTCCTGGTAATTTCTCCCCGCGTTGGTTTCAACTGGGACATCACCGGCGACAGGACATGGCAGCTCCGCGGCGGCGCAGGTATCTTCGAAGGCGCTCCGCCCTTTGTATGGATCGAGAACCAGGCGGCCAACAACGGCGTTCAGTTTGGCTCTTTTACGCAAAAGAACATGCCTTTTTACGCAAATCCCCAGGATGCCCTCAACTATTACCTGAATACGGTTAATACGCCGCCGCTGGCCCAGACCCAGACACCCCTCGGCTACAGCGTCAACGTCATCGACAAAAAGTTCAAATATCCCACCAAGCTGCGTACCAGCATCGGCCTGGACAAGAAGCTGCCCGGCGACTGGGTGCTGACCGCCGACTTTACCTATTCGAAAGACATCAACGCCACCTATATGGCCAATGTCAATCTGAATGAATCCACCCCGCTGACGCTGACCAATGGCGGCGACAACCGTTCACGCTATCTGAACAATAAGTACTACAGCGCCGGCACCGACCTGCAGCATCCCAACATCGGCAACGCCATCCTGCTGGCCAATACGAGCAAAGGCTGGTCATATACGGCTACCGCCCGCGTACAGAAATCCTGGCGCAACCTGGTGGCCAGCGTAGCCTATACCTATAGCGACACGCGTACCGCCATGGAAACAGGCAGCACAGCCAGCTCCCTCTGGGCAGCCAGGGCCGTCGCCAACACCGATCCCAATGCACCAACCCTTGCACGTCCGCAGTGGTATCAGCCGCATCGCATCATCGCCTATGCCAACTACCGCATCGACGAATGCAAGTATACCAGCACCTATATCGGCGCGGTATTCGAAGCAACGACAGGAGGCGCCTTCTCGTATATTTATAACGGTGATCTCAACAACGACGGCAACACCGGCAACGACCTGATATACATTCCGAAAAACCAGAATGATATCACCCTCGTCCCCGTCGGCACCGGAGGCGATACCCGCACCGCCAGCCAGATCTGGAACCAGCTGAATGCCTTCATCAGCCAGGACCATTACCTGGCCAACCATCGCGGTCAGTACGCCAAGGCAAATTCCGTGCTGTATCCCTGGTTCAAGAGATTGGATATGAACATCGCCCAGGACATCTATTTCTATACAAAGAATGGCAGCGACAGGGACAAACATACCATCCGCCTGAGCCTGGATATCGTCAACGTAGGCAACCTGCTGAACCGCTACTGGGGTCTTCAAAAAACGTATTCCACCAACCAGTTCCTGAAATATGAGGGCCTGGCTGCCGATGGAACGACCCCGCAGTTCTCTTTCCCCTACCTCGACAACAGCAACAAAGTGCCTTACACCAGCAGCTTCGCCAACAGCTCCAGCCTCACCTATTTCAACAATGGTGCAACGGCTTATGGCTCAAGATGGCAAATGCAGTTCGGCATCCGATATATATTCAACTAGACATCCGCACTATAACGAAAAACCCGGTATCAGCCGGGTTTTTCGTTTAACCATTGTAAGAACGCCGGCATCACCTGCGCCCAGGTAGCCACATCATGACGGCCACCCGGAACCTCTATATAACAGATGTCTTTTTCACGTTCATACCCTTTTTTCACCAGCTCGCCTATCAGGTCCAGCGTATCGTCGATGGAGTCGATAACGCCATTGCCATTCCTGTCTTCCCGCTCATCTTCCGTTCCGCATTCAAAAAAGAAACGCAGTCCCGGATAATAGCTGCCCGCCGCTATCTGCCCATGCATGATCCGGTGGACATTTTCATCATAGCCGGCATCGGTCTTGTCCTTCGACCTCCACCAGAAGCTGCCGGAGAAAAGTCCCGCCCGGACAAACTCCTTCGGATGATGCCATAGGATATCCAGCGCGCTCAATGCTCCCAGCGAAAATCCTGCTATGGACTTGCTTTTGAAAGTATGATCCTGGTACCAATCAGAGAGGGCAGGTACCAGCTCTTCCAGGACAAAGGCGGTATAGGCCCCCGCCCTGGCCCCTCTTCCCATATAATCCGGAATACCCGCAGTACCATATTCGTCTTTTCTGTCCGGTCCGGCATGTATACCTGCAATGACCATTGGAGAGATCCGGTGATTGCTATACAGCTCTTCCAGCATAGCTTCAATCCGCATGAGAGGCAGGTCTTGTCCGTCATTGATCAGCAGCAGGTCGGAAGAACCTATATCCCGTATGCCCGCAGGAGCATAAATATCCACCCAGACTTCCCGGGCCAGGAATAGAGACTCAACCACCATGTGTTCAGTAACGACTACAGGGCCACTAATCACTTCCATATGCGCCAAATATATATAATCTTCATAATTTTTCATTAGATTTGGTTTACCTGTAACGAACACACAGGTATAATTGATATGGACCTGGGGGAAGAATATCATAAATGGCATTCCGCCGCGCTTGGCAGAGAGTTTCAAATGCTTGTATTCGGAAAAAGCGGCTATCCCGTTATCCTCTTTCCCACCTCCCGGGGCAGCTATCACCAGAATAAAGATCAGGGACTCATCGAGACAGCCAGATGGCTCCTGGACAACGGGAAGGTAAAGATCTACTGCCCGGACAGCATCGACGCGCAAAGCTGGTACAATAAGTCTGTATCGCCTGCTGAAAGGGCCTGGCAGCATACCCTAGACGACCGGCTGCTGCTGGAAGAGATCTATCCAAGGGTCAGCCATGACACGGGATACGATCGCATCGCTACCGCCGGCTGCAGCTTCGGAGGCTATCATGCGGCCAATTTCGCATTCCGGCACCCGGGTATCGCCAGCTATTGCTTTTCCATGAGCGGCGTCTTCGACATCCGCAGCTTTGTGGACGGATACTATGACGACAATGTCTATTACAACAATCCGGTGGACTTTATTCCGGCAGCCGAGGACCCCGATCTGTGGAGAATGGGTATCGTGCTCGGTACGGCCGAATGGGATAGCTGCCGCGGACAGAATGAATGGATGAGCAGCCTGCTCGCCGCAAAGAACATTGGCCATTGGCTGGACATCCGGCCCCAACGGAATCATGACTGGCCAGTATGGAAGGAGATGTTCCCACATTATCTCTCGATGCTGCCAGGCACAAGCGCCCAATAACCAATTAAAACCGAGGTGTATGACCCCCAAAAAAATAGGTATTTTATTCGGTAAGGAACGAAGCTTTCCCATGGCCTTTATAGAGGCGATCAATCGAAAGAATATTTCCGGCATCGTAGCAGAACCCGTCCGTATCGATAAAGTGGTGCAGGGCGAACCCAGCGGCTATGACGTCATCGTCGACCGCATCTCCCAGGACGTCCCTTTCTATCGGGCTTTCCTGAAGAACGCAGCACTATGCGGAACGGCTGTCATCAACAATCCTTTTTGGTGGAGCGCCGATGAGAAATTCTTCAACAACTGTCTGGCCACCCGCATAGGCGTTCCTGTTCCCAAAACAGTGATCCTGCCCTCCCGCGAGCTTCCACCGGACACAAGCGATCAGTCTTTTCACAACCTCGCCTATCCACTCGACTGGGAGACGATCTTCGGCTATGTGGGATTCCCGGCCTATATGAAACCCTTTGCAGGCGGAGGATGGAAGAATGTCTATAAGCTGCATAATGCAGAGGAATTCTATCAAAAGCACGGCGAGACAGGACAGCTCGTCATGTTGTTACAAGAGGAGATCATCTTTTCCGAATACTACCGGTGTTATTGCATAGGCGGGAAATATGTTCGTATCATGTCCTATGAACCACGCAACCCGCATCATCTCCGTTACAATGCGGACTTCGCCCCTTCTGCGGAAAGATTGGAGCAAATGACCGGGATCGTACTTCGGATCAACTCCTGGCTGGGCTATGATTTCAACACTGTCGAGCTGGCTGTAAGAGATGGCATTCCCTATGCCATCGATTTCTGTAACCCGGCTCCCGATGCGGAAAGGACCAGCGTAGGTGAAGATAATTTTAACTGGGTGGTGGAAACATCCGCCGATTATGCCATCGAAAGGGCCACCGCCCACCAGGAGGGCGCAGACAACCTCTCATGGGGGGAATATCTTAAACACAGCGTACAGCACAGGCATTTTTGAGAATACATATATAACTGATAAATGGCAGACATTAACTACAACACTTTCACCCTGGGAGTAGAGGAAGAATATATGGTGGTGGACCCAGCCACCCGCGAATTGAAAAGCCACGAGCAGAAGATCGTGTCGGAAGGTCAGAAGGTTATCCGGGACAAGGTAAAGGCCGAAATGCACCAGGCTGTGGTAGAAGTGGGCACCGATATTTGCGCCAACATCGAAGAAGCCCGGAAGGATGTTTCCACCCTCCGGAAGACCATCTCCCAAATTGCAGACGGACTGGGCTTATGGGTAGGGGCCTCGGGCACGCATCCCTTCAGTCACTGGCAAAGCCAGCTGATCACCGACCATATCCGGTACAATGAGATCGTCAACGAGCTGCAGGAAGCCGCCCGCAGCAATCTGATCTTTGGCCTCCACGTGCATGTAGGCATGGAGAGCAGGGAAATGGCCAATCATATCGCCAACTCCACCCGCTACTTCCTCCCCCATATCTATGCGCTTAGCACCAACTCTCCCTTCTGGGAAGGACGGCTCACGGGCTATAAGTCCTTCCGGACAAAGGTTTTCGACAAATTCCCACGAACAGGGATACCCGAATATTTCGAAAGCATAGAAGCTTATGACAGTTTCATCAAATTGCTAGTAAAGACCAATTGCATCGACAACGCCAAAAAGATCTGGTGGGATCTGCGCGTACACCCTTTCTTCAATACGGTGGAATTCCGTATCTGCGATGTCCCCATGACCGTGGACGAGACCATCTGTATCGCCGCCCTCTTTCAGGCGGTGTGCGTGAAGATCTACAAGCTCCGCTCCAGGAACATGAACTATATCCAGTATTCCAGGGCGCTGATCAATGAAAATAAATGGAGAGCCAGCAGGTATGGCATCGACGGTCACCTCATCGACTTTGGGAAGGAAGAAGAGGTAAACACGCGCGCCCTGATCTATGAATTGCTGGACTTTATAGATGATGTAGTAGAACCGCTGGGCAGCCGTTCAGCCGCACGTTTTGCGGAAAAGATACTCGAGACGGGTACAGGAGCGGACAGACAGCTGAAAGTATACGAGGAGTCCGGGAATCTTACCGCCGTCATGGATTACATACACGATCAGTTCCTGCACAACATATAAAAAAAGCCCCCAAAACTGTGCTTAACATTTTGGGGGCATATCGAGATCCGGTGCATTCTATTTAAAAAGCCAGTTTAAAGTCGGCATCCGTCAATCCTGTATTCAGCCGGACGCTCTGCACTTTCATGTCCAGCACCAGCTCCCCCTGGTCCATTATCACATGATAAGGGAACATAATGCCGTTCACATCCCTGTAATCGCTGTAATCCACTGTGCTGGTGCCGCCACGCAGGCCGGTCATGGAAGCTTTGATCTTATACCCCGTGTTCACGTCATAGTAGTAGGTAGACACATTGCCTGACGGCATCGTTACCTTGACCTCATAGGCGTCTTTTCCATTTATGTTCTTGATGCTGGTAAGCTCGGCCTTATAGCCCGGCTTGTCGAAATCCAGCTCGGGGAAAAGCTTCGCATCCTCCTTGATCTCTTTCCGTGCATCCTCATTCAACTCGGCGCTCCGTCCCATCTGGGAGAGCTTTACGCTGTCCCCGTTGACCAATATTTTTATCGCGGTGATATTCTGATCGGGCACCGTTATCTCCATATAGGATTTATCGGGTCCCTTTACCTTCTGGGTGCGTACGATCCTTTGTCCCTGCACTTCGCCGCCGGAAGTGATGACAGCATCCGACAGGGCGGTGATCTTGTCCTTCCCGCCAATACTCTGAAGATATTTGTTCAACACATCATTCACCGAAGTGCCGGCCGGTACGGGCTTGCTCTGGACAATGCTTGTCCAGGAATTATTGGAAGGGTCGATGTCCGGGAAATCGTGCTCAGGGTCGATAACTATGTTCTTGATCTTTGAAGTCGAAGGATAGGCAAAGGTCTTCACGCCGCCTTTCTCCCATATCTCCACGGGCAGGGTCAGCGTGTCCCTGGTCCCATTCTCCTGCTCGATGTCCAGCACGATGGGCATTGCCATCTCTTCCAGGTTCTCTACGGTGATAAACGCCCCCTTCGATGGATCATTCTCTACGTACTTGACCTCTTTCACGCCCTGGTCCAGCTTCCAGTTATTTAAGACCCATCCTCTCCAGAACCAGCCCAGGTCCTCGCCGGAAGCATTCTCCATCGTATGGAAGAAATCCCAGGGCGTGGGATGTTTAAACGCCCACCGCTTGATATAGGTCCGAAAGGCATAATCGAATCTCTTCTCGCCCAGCACATATTTACGCAGCAGGTCCAGCGCCAGGGCAGGCTTGGCATACGCAGCCACGCCCAGATTGTTCGACTGGATGACATCGGGGATGGTGAACAACGGCTCCGAGTTGGGATTGAAATAATACCCGGCCTGCCGCTGCTGATCTTCTTTATGATAGAACTCCTGGTTGTTGAACACTTTTGTGTCCACGCCATTGATAAAAGTATTGAAGCCCTCATCCATCCAGGCATACTTTCTTTCATTGGAGCCTACGATCATAGGGAACCAGTTGTGTCCGAACTCGTGATTGGTGACGCCCCAGAGGCCACTCTCCCGGCTCCTGGATGAACAAAAGACGATACCGGGATATTCCATTCCGGCTACAACGCCCGCCACATTGGTGGCAACGGGATAGGTGAACTCGAACCATTCCTTTGAGTACAGCTCAATACATCCCTTCACAAATTCCGTGCTGCGTCCCCATGCGCTGTCGCCGGCAGCCTCCACGGGATAGACAGACTGAGCCAGCGCCTTTTTCCCGCTGGGCAGGTCTATCCGGGCCCCATCCCATATAAATGCCCGCGAAGCGCCAAAAGCCACGTCCCGGGTCCGTGTACATTTATAATGCCAGGTCAGGCTCTTTTTCGCAAGGTGAGCGGAAGGGTTCGTGACATCTTCCGCCGTGCGGATAAATACTCTCTTTTCACTGTTCTTTGCCTTTGCCAGCCTGCTCAGCTGAGTTGGGGTCAGCACTTCCGCGGCATTCAGCAGCTCGCCCGAACCAACGACCAGCAGGTCGGAAGGCGCCGTAATGCTGTAGTCGATGTCTCCATATTCCAGGTAGAACTCACCGGCTCCCAGATAAGGAAGGGTATTCCATCCATAAATATCATCGTATACCTCCATGCGGGGGTACCATTGAGCTATCTCATAGATCCAGCCATTCCGGGTCAGCAGGCGTCCCATCCTGTCGGTACCGTATTGCGGCACGGTAAAAGAATAATCGATCTTTATCTGAAGGCTGCCCGCACTCTTCAATGCATTGGCCAGGCGTATCTGCATACGCGTGTCCGTTACCAGGTAGTCTGCCTTGGAAGACACTCCATTAGCAACGATGGTCACGGACTTGATCACATCTCCTTCGGTAAAGGTCTTATTGGCCCATCTGCCGCCCGTCACCGGATTGGTGATCTCTCCACGGGAATCTTTACGGTAGATGTTCTGGTCCAGCTGCAGCCAGAGGAAAGGAAGATTGTCAGGGCTGTTGTTGGTATACGTGATGGTGACGGAGCCCGTGATGCTGTGATCTGTAGTATCCAGGGTTGCATTGATCTTGTAATCCGCCCTGTTCTGCCAGTATTTTGCGGTAGGCTCGCCGCTCGCGCTGCGTGTGACAGTGCCCTGTGACGTGTAAAAAGTAGGATCGAATACCTTGTGCTGATCATAATGCGAGTCAGCCGGCGTCTGAGCATATGATATCTGCAAAAGCAATAGAGAGGCCGGTAGTAAGAACCTGATCTTTCTCATGATATAGAATATTTATGCCCCCCGGTTATCCGGGGGGCATGTTAAAAATATGAAACTTATTTAAGCTTTGTGCTGTCCTCTGGAATGATTCCCATGTCCCGGACTTCTTTTGCTGTGACCATCGGCATCTGTCCTGCTACCAGCCGGTCATATACTTTTTTACCAACCGCCATGGCATCCTCTTTGCTGCGAAAACCCATTCGGGTCGGTATGGCTGGCACGATGTCCTGGTGAATATAGACCTTTCCATCGGTGTAGATATTATACCCCCAACCTTTGGCAGTTTGGATAGGTTTTATCTCGATGAAAATATGATCCTTTTTATACCGGTTGTGCTGCCTGAAAGCTATGTAAAAGAACGTTCCTGCCGCCAGTACCAGGAGTCCGGTAAGGATCCACTGACGATTGATTCGTTTTTTATTAGTCATACTGATTGTAGATCTGACCAGGGAAGAATTCTCTGCAGTCGTCATAAGCAGAAGAACCGCTGATCCCGGTGGCTACAAACCCTCTGTTCTTTACGGTGAACCCCACAGCGCCTTCACGGGCAGTACCTTCAAATGGTGTCTTTTCCGTCCACAGGTCAGTGGCGAAATCATATTCCCATGTGTAGGAGTTCGAGCTGCCATAGGAGCCGGTGGTGATATAGCCCTTGTCACCGGTGGCCGTGCCCTTGATGACAAAACCTACTGCATGGTAACGGATGATGTTCGTATAGGCATCGTCATAAGTAGCGGAGTTGGTATTATAGATATCGCGAAGCCTGGTCCATCCGCTGTTGCCGGTCTTGGTAGGGTCGAATTTCCAGAAGTCGTAGCAGGCGCTGCCGCTCTGCCATTGGGAACCAGGCGTATACCCTGTTACGAGGTAGCCGAGGCCATTGTAGACCCAGGTAACTGCCTGAGACCTCTTGGAACCGGGCATGTCAGGACGCTGGCTCCAGGAGTCTGATCCGGGATCATACTGCCATACATCGCCAAAGTAGTTCTGTGAATCAAATCCGGTGAGCACAAAGGCTGAAGAGCCAAAGCTGAAAGCTACTGCGTCATAACGGGGATAGGTCTTCGTACCATCGCCAAGGTCTGCGACCCTGCTCCAGGAGTTGGCAGTAGTATCGTATTTCCAGAAATCGGCCAGGGCAGTGATCCCATCAGCCGTACCGGAGCCGATATAACCATCGGCGCCAATGGAAAAGCCTACCGCTTTCATTCTTCCGCCGCCGGCAAAGTCAGCCATCTGCTTCCATCCGCCAAACGCGCTGTCATAGCCAGTGGGCGAGCTGGTGGGAATATCATCAGGAGTATATCTGTAAACGGTGGCTAATTTAGTATTGGGAGTGATGGGATTCAGACCAGTACCTACATAAGCATTATCACCGACAACAAAACTGGTACCATAACCCATCGGCACGCCTGCAAAGATCGCGCGGGAAACCCAGTTGCCATTTTGTGTGTAATTCAAGCTAGCTTTGGAACAAGAAAATAAGAGACCAAGTAACATCAAGGAGAACAACAGAGTGTTAATCCGCTTCATATTTTTTTGATATTTTGCGCTAATGTATTCGATGTCGACATAGGAAATTCGTTAAAATGTATATCCAGCCATTTTTCATAGACAAGTCCCTTTATTTCATATACAAAGAAAGGAAGTTCCTGCCCCTTCTTGATTTGACGCGAATGACGTCCGATCCCACCTTTTCTATCTTACTGAAAAAGAAGGAGAAACCACCTTATTAACATGCGATTAACCAGCCCTTTGTCCCCCCTGACGGGATTTCGGTTGGTAGATAAAAAACAGGCTTTCGTCGTTTTTTTAGTACTTTTGATACATACTAACAAAATAGTAACAGTTAGGCCCCTTATTATTGCACCTTCCTGGCTAAAAATGAGCTGGTCTAACTGTTTCTCTTTTAAACTGGGAAGACCGATTCCCGCACACTAAACCAGCAGAACGGCCAGAATATAGTATAATCTCATGACTATAAATAAATACCAAAAAAAAGAGAAATTCCTGCTCTTATCTCCGGTCCTGTTATTACTTTTCCTTGCAACAAGCTGTCAAAAACAACCCATTCTCAATTTCGGCAGTAATTATAATGGCGATAATGGCTCAGCCGACATCGTAGTGGTCGATACCGCCACGGTCCTCATGTCCACCGTCAGGGTCGACTCCACAGCTACCGCCGGCACCGGCTATCTGCAGATTGGGCAGTATAAGGATGACTATTTTGGGAACATCCGTTCCCGCGCCTTTCTCCAGGTGGCCTCGCCCAGCCTCCCCAAGATCACGGCATTTGACGGCTACGACTCCCTCTACCTGATCATGCTGTTCAGAAAAGGAAACCCTTTCTATGGGGACACCACCTCGGAAATGACCATCAATGTCAATCAGGTCAACGAATTATATCAGCTTAGCGATGCCAGGCAGCAAAGGGCCTTCTACAGCAACTGGAGCTTTGGCACCGATCCGACGTCGCTGGGCACGGCCAAGGTCAAAATGTATCCCACCATCCCCTATTCCACCCAGGGTTTCGGGGACACCGTCAAGGTCAAGCTGGATTCTGCGCTGGGAGCCCAGCTCTTCAATATGATCTATAACAACGCCGATACCATTACCAAATCGGCCAACTGGCTAAACTGGTTCCATGGTCTCTGTATTTCCGCCGACCCCGCCTCCGGCACAAAGGGGGCTATTTATGGCTTCAGCGACAGCGCTATCATGCGTATCTATTATCATGAGGTAGGCACTACCACCTCTATCAAGACCATCGACTTTGGCATGACCAATAAGAGCTTCCAGTTCAATAATATTACGGTGGACAGGTCGACATCTCCCCTGGCAGCCCTAAAAGCGCCGAACCCCAGCCTGCCCTCGCAGACGCCACCCGCCACACTCTCCACCGACCTGGGAGGAGCCGGATATTTGCAATCCGCTACGGGCCTCAATGTCAAACTCACCTTTCCGTATCTCAATGGCATTGCCCACCGCTCCGATTACCTGAGTGTGGTGCGCGCCGTTCTGACAGTAAGACCCATTGGCAACAGCTTTACCACCACCTGGACCCTGCCTCCGCAGGTATCCATCGACTATACGGACCTTAATAACCTCATAGGCGCTCCCATACCCAGCTCTACGACCGGATCTTCACAGACGGGCAGTATGACCGTGAACTACGCAGCCCCGCAGAACACGGCCTATACCTATGATGTTACCACGTTTGTCAAGAGCCAGATCCTGGACGTGTCCGTCGGGGCCGCCGATAGAGGGCTCATGTTGAGCGTACCATCGCCTAACAATGTCAATTCATTTGCCAGGACCGTTCTGGCGGACGGCAACGCCCCCACGACGCAGAAGGTGACGCTAAGCGTATATTATTTATCCCTTTATCCTCATAACTAACTCTTACGAATACCAACCCGGAATAACAAATGACCCCGAGCACAACACTTTTACGAACCACCAGGCGAGGAGCCATTGGACAATTGAAAAAACATTAATTCCCAATGAAAATAAGATCAAGATCATACATACTCATAGCACTGGTATTCTTCACTTCCCTCCGGACCATGGCCCAGGGCAACTTCTCCCCCTATTCCCAAATGGGTATCGGGGACCTGGAGGATGGGTATTACAACCGGACCTCGGGAATGGCTAATACGGGTATAGCTTATCGTAACAACCGGTATATCATCAATAACAATCCAGCCGCCTACAGCGCACTGTCCGATCAATATTTCACCGTTGAAATGGGCATCCGTGGCAGCGTGGTAAATTATTACGGTACACCCGTAAATCCTGCCTCCACCCAGTCCGGGGATATCACGTTCAGACGCCTGGCCATGGCTATGAAGCTCACTAAACACTGGGGCTCCAGCATTGGCCTGGTACCGTTCAGCACACAGAACTACGAATACGACGTTCCCTATTACTTACAGGGCAGCACAAACGAGCTGGCGAACCACCACTACCAGGGTCATGGCAGCGTTAACAAAGTATACTGGGGCAATGCCTATGAGTTCTTCCATCACCTCTCCATCGGTGTGGAAGCGGGCTATCTGTTCGGACAGCTGAACCAGAAAGACATTCTTCAGAACGTAGGTTCGGGCTCTACCCTGGCGTCCACCACCAATACGGTAGACCTCAACAACCTTTATATGCAATACGGCCTCCAGCTTTATGGCAAAGTGGGGAAGAAATGGGAATATTCCATAGGAGGCACATTCAACCAGCGCAATGATCTGCTGGCTTCCTACAACCGGGTAGTCCTCGACAACGACTCCGTCCAACGCAACAGCCAGGAGCTTTCCCAGACCTATCTGGGCGTTCCCAATGCCTTTGGCTTGGGGTTGTCCATTACGCACAATCAGAAGTATACCTTCCTCGCCGACTACAGATACGCGAACTGGGCGGCCGAAAAGAACTCCTATCCGGGGAAGAACTATACGATCACCAATAGCCAACGCGGCTCCGTGGGCTTCGAGATCTCGAAGAAAAAGACCTTTTACAACAGTAAGATAGAATTGAGCTATGCACAGCTCGGCGCTTACTATGGCGAGAATTACCTACAGATCAATGGCCAGCAAATAAAGGATTATGGCATGACCGCCTCTTTCGGGGTCAATGGCCTGAAAAGCCCCCTTTGCTATAACATTATATTCCAGTACGGCGTCAAAGGCACCCAGCAGAATAACCTGGTTCAAATGCGGTATTTCAACATCTCCTTTGTCATCAACTACGGGGCTATATGGTTTACGAAAGGGAAGAAATATGACTAGCCATGACCTTCGTTATCTCAAAGGCCTCCCCTCCATGGGCGTGCTCAACTGTATTGTCGTAGAGGACAACAATAAGCAAAGCGCCCTTTTAAAAGAATACATCGCCAAGACACCCCGGTTGAATTTCGCAGGAAGATGCGACACGGCCGGAGAAGTATTTCAGCAGGTGGCCCAGTCCAGGGCCGACATCATCTTCTGGGACATACGCCTGCTGGACAACAGGGTAATGCTCCGGCTAAAGGAGTCCGGCTACTACCCTATCGTCATCTGCATTGCCGACAAACAGGAACAGGATAAAAAGGAGACGGACATGGATGTATTCAGCTATCTGAACAGGCCGCTGTCCTTCGAACGTTTTCTCACCACCATCGGCAAGATCCAGGATTACCTTTCCTCCACTATCTACATTCAGCACGCCCGTAACCTCCGCTTCGTATTCGTCAAGTCGGAGTACAAGATCATAAAGGTGAAGTTCGAGGACATACTTTTCTGCGAAGGCATGAAGGACTACACCCAGATCTACCTGCGGGGCAAGGCCGATCCCATCCTGACGCTGAATAACCTCAAATCCTTCTCCTACAAACTACCCCCGGAAGAGTTCATACGGGTGCACCGCAGCTTTATCGTCTCGCTGACACATATCGACTCCATCGCACGCAACGAGATATACATCGGTAAAAAGATCATCCCCATCGGAGACAGCTTCAAAGACGACTTCTATCAGATCATCGAGTGGAACTCCTGAATATTCGTACCTTTGTACCCTATGATCAACCCGCGAAAAATAAGAGTAGCGATCCTGGACCTCTATGAAGGGCATCCCAACCAGGGCATGCGCTGTATCCGGGAACTATTGGATCAATACAGGACTGAAAAGGGCATCGATCTGGAATATGACGAGTTTGAAGTACGCCTGCGAAAAGAGACACCCGACGACACCTACGACATCTATATATCCAGCGGCGGCCCCGGTAGCCCCCTGGATAGCGAAGGCAGCGAATGGGAAAAAGTCTGGTTGGGATGGCTGTCGATGATCGAACGCCATAACAGCGACCCGGAAGCCGATAAAAAACACGTCCTTTTTATTTGCCATTCCTTCCAGCTGATATGCCGTCACTATGGCATCGCCCACGTCACCAACCGTAAATCCACCGCATTTGGCGTCTTCCCCATCCACCTGCAGGAAGGTGGAAAAAATGAGCCGGTATTCGCCGGGCTGCAGGACCCTTTCTATGCCGTCGACAGCCGCAGCTACCAGGTAATACAGCCGGACAAGGAAAGGCTGACGGAAATGGGCGCCCAGGTGCTGGCCATTGAAAAAGAAAGACCTCATATTCCCCTGGAAAGAGCGATCATGGCTGTCCGCTTCTCCGAATATATGATCGGCACCCAGTTCCATCCGGAAGCAGACCCCGCGGGCATGAGCATACACCTGCAGACCCCTGATAGAAAAAAGACGGTGATCTCTGAATACGGAGAGGCTAAATGGCAAAGCATGATCGAACAGCTGAATGATCCTGACAAGATCCTGTGGACGCACTCCCATGTGATCCCTAACTTCCTGGACTATGCTCTGCAGGGCGCACGCGTCACCGCTTCATGAAAAAAATGTAACTTTCCCCAAATCACTCTTCATGGTCCCCCAATTAAGGGCTGCATTCAACGATGCTTTCACCCGGGCAAAATACGAGGCCTTCCTCAAGGATCTTAACAGTCACCATCCTGGCGCCATTGAATTCCGCATAGCGGAAACACCCGTCTTTGTTCCCGCATCGTTCGCACGCCAGCTTACCGGGGCCTGCGAATACATCATCGATATTATCACGGATCCGGGATTCAAACAGCTCACCGAACGCTCCATTCCCGACGCGGACAGGGTGGCCGGTGAAAATGAGCACAGCCACTTCCTCGTATTCGACTTTGGCGTATGCATAGACGAAAATGGCGGCTGGCAGCCACAGCTTATCGAGCTGCAGGGTTTCCCCAGCCTGTACGGATTCCAGGTCTTCTATCCGGATATATTCCGGCAGCATTTTGCCATTCCTGAAAACTACAGCCAGTACCTGAATGGGTACGACAGGGAAAGCTATCTTGCCGCATTGCGGGAAACCATCGTCGGTCCCCACTCCCCCGAAGAAGTGGTTTTACTGGAGCTAAGACCGCACGAACAAAAGACACGCATCGACTTCTATTGCACGCATGACTATCTGGGTATTCCCGTGGTGGATCTGCTGGAGCTGATACAGGAAAAGGAGCAGCTTTATTATATCAACGCCGTCACGGGAAAAAAGACCCGGATCAGACGTATCTATAACAGGGTCATCTTCGATGAGCTGAATGCGGCAGATATCGCTCCCGGAACTTATGTCGATATACGCGCCGGTCTGGACGTGGAATGGGTCGCCCATCCCAACTGGTTCTACCGCATCAGCAAGTTCCTTCTTCCCTATCTCCATCACCCCTGCGTGCCGCCCAGCTTTTTTCTCAATGAGATCAAACAACCGCCGGCCGATCTGCAGAATTATGTTTTGAAGCCGCTATTCTCCTTTGCCGGACAGGGAGTGGTCATCGACGTTACACACCAGGACCTGGAAAAGGTAGCAGATCCCGGGAATTGGATATTGCAGCGAAAAGTCACCTATGCAGATCTGATCCCCACACCGGATGTCCCGGCCAAAGTAGAGATCAGGCTGCTATACCTCTGGAAAGAAGGCGACGCCCGGCCTGCCCCGGCTATCAACCTGGCCCGTCTGAGCAAGGGCAAAATGATCGGTGTCCGTTATAATAAGGACAAGGAATGGGTGGGGGGAAGCGTGTGCTATTTTGAACGGGAGTAGACATAGATCTCTCCCTCCTGATGCAGGTGGATCTCATCCTTTATGACATCGACGGACAGAAAATAGGCTGCCGGCGGGACGTCCAGCCGTTGCAGCACCGCAGACGAATGCAGCCGGTGAATGGTCAGGACGCCCGTCGACTCATACCGGTAGATCAGACCCGTCGACTCATCCGTGACAAGCGCTATTCCCTCATGTGAAATAATAGAGGAAAGTCCCTCTGGCTCGTCCGCGGCAGGCGGCAGCTCCGGCATACGGTGAGAGAACCTGTATTCCCTCCATCGGCGTGTGCGGAACGAATAAAAGATCAACAGCATCAGGAGCGCGAACACGATCAGTATTTTCAGGACCTTTTCCATAGCGTTCGGAAGATAACGCTTCTTCCTATCTTTACTCCATGGATCTTCAATTACAAGGAAAAACAGCGCTGGTGCTGGCCTCCAGCAAAGGGCTCGGAAAAGCCTGCGCCATCGCGCTGGCCCGGGAAGGCGCGCATGTCGTCATTACAGCCCGCGGAGTATCGGCGCTGGAAGCCACCGCCGGAGAGATACACGCTCTGGGGAAAGGCAAGGTGCTGGCTATTCCCGCGGATGTAAGCCAGCCACAGGCGGCAGCGTCGCTGGTGGCCGCAACGGTCGATACCTTCGGCGGCCTCGACATCCTTGTCAACAACGCGGGCGGCCCGCCCTTCGGCGCATTCGAAAGCTTTGACGAAGCCACCTGGCAATCCGCCTTTGAGCTGAACCTGCTTAGCGCCGTACGATTCAGCCGGCTGGCGATACCCCATCTGCGTAACAGCAGCAGCGGCCGGATCATCAATATCGTCAGCCTGTCCATAAGGACCTTTCTGCCCGGCTCCGTCCTCTCCACCACCATGCGCATGGGCGTGGCCGGTATGGCCAAACTCCTTTCCGATGAGGTTGGCCCCGATCATATTACAGTAAATAATGTAGCGCCCGGACTGATCCTTACGGAAAGAGTTCGCGATACCCTCCCTCCGCACGCTCCGGAAGAAGAAGACAGGCTACTGGCGGAAAAAGCCAAAAGTATTCCTGTTCGAAGGATCGGCCGGCCGGAAGAGCTGGCAGACCTGGTTGCCTTTCTCGCCTCGCCGCTCGCAGGATATATCACAGGCGTCACGATCCCCATCGATGGCGGAGCGATCCGCGCTACGGCTCCCTGAAGACGGTTTGAGCCTTGTCATCTGTCTCCCTGCTGAAGATATTGATGGAGACGCCCCACTGCGCCAGCTCGTATACCAATTCAAGCTCCACCCTTACTCCCTTGTACCGCTGATCGTCGATGGTCAGCTGTAAGGTGCTGGAAGTGAAAGGAGCGCTTTCCTTTGCAGGCGACCAGGTCCCTTTCAGATACAGGATGGTCCCATCCGCCAGCTGGATATAACATTGCTGCAGCTTCCGGTAAAGCTCCCGGTAGGCATGATCGGCCTTCCCAAAGTCATCGGTGACCAGCATCCTGGCCTGCCAGCTCACGGTAGTGTCCTGGGTGGAATGATAGTGGGTGATGGTGCAGTTCTCCGACTCGGGCAATGCCACCGTCGATGCATAATTCTCCATCTCGCCCTGCGCCAGCATCAGCTCGCCGGTGATATGACGGAGATTGTTGGGAAAATCCCGCAGGACAAGATCGATGACCTGGGGAAAGGACCGCGCAGTATCCTGTGCATGAACGGAGGAAAAAGTCATTACGGCCAGGATCAGGGTGTAGATTGTTTTCATTTGATTGGAATTTGCAACAAGGGTACAGTTTTTATACGCATTGTCCTACAACAGCTTATCCACTTTTCCACATTGTTTCCAAGGAGGGCTGATGCTTTTTGCGTAGTTTTGAAAAAAAGGATATGCAACACCTGCGCGATATTCCCACCCGGGAGATCAGACCCGGCTTCTTTGGCAAGCTGCTGCATGGAGATGCCAGCACCCTGGCCGTATGGGATATCCGTAAAGGCAGCCAGCTGCCGGAACATCACCACGTTCACGAGCAGATAACCTATGTCCTCGAGGGCGAGCTGGAAATGGTCATAGGAGGAGAAAAAATGCTTTTAACCGCCGGCTGCGTCCATGTGATCCCTTCCAATACACCTCATTCCGCAACGGCGCTCACAGATGTTAAAGTGATCGACTCCTTTGCACCCGCCCGGGATGACTACCGATGAAAACAAATGCATTCTATGGAACATTCCCATTCTCACAGTCATAGTCACAGTCACGATCATTCCCATGGATTGGGCCATCACCACCACCAAGTGGAGATAAAAAGCGTAAACAGGGCCTTTGTCATCGGCATCGTTCTGAACTTCGCTTTTGTGCTTATCGAAGCCATAATAGGTCTCGCCATTCATTCTCTTTCGCTGCTGTCCGACGCAGGGCATAATCTGGCGGACGTAGCGAGCCTGGCCATGGCGCTGATAGCCTTCCGGCTGATGAAAGTAAAGCCCAACGAAAAATATACCTACGGCTATAAGAAGACGACGATACTGGTAGCCCTGCTCAATGCCGCCATTCTGCTCTTATCCCTGGGCGCTATAGGCTATGAAGCGATACACCGGCTGATGTCCCCGCAACCCCTGCCGGGAAAGACCATTTCCACGGTGGCAGCCATCGGCATCGTCATCAATGGGGTGACAGCCCTTCTCTTCCTTCGGGACAAGGACAATGACCTTAATATCAAAAGCGCTTTTTTGCACCTGCTGTCGGACG
>DASZWE010000379.1:0-3914 GCA_035546735.1 Puia sp. | reverse complement strand
CAGCTGATCAAAGAAACTCCTCACTATAAGGCGGCCGCCAACTGGCTCCAGGGGCCTGTATGGTCCGCGAGAAATGAGCAGGGGCTTGCCTTAAAGGACTTTCCTGTCAAACCTTCCAGCCTGGCCCGTCTGATACAGCTGGTGGAAGAAGGGCGGCTCAGCTTCTCTATCGCCAGCTCCAGGGTCTTTCCTGTCCTGTTAAAAGATGGCTCAGCCGAGCCCCTGGACATTGCTGTCTCTCTAAACGTCCTGCAAAGCTCTGACACCAGCGAGATAGCAGCCTGGGTAGAACAGGCGCTGGCCAAAATGCCGGACAAGGTCACCGAATACCGCAAAGGAAAAAAAGGGCTTATCGGGCTTTTTGTGGGGGAAGTAAAAAAACTCTCCAAAGGCAAGGCGGACCCGCGGCTGACCAATCAATTATTGCTGGAAAAACTGGAAAACTGATATTACCATTTATATGATAAATAAGCGTGTTATTCTCAATACAAGTGTCTTCTGCCTGATGATGGTCACTCTCGTGCTGACTGGCTGTGGATATAAAAAGAAAAGTGGTTTTACTGTCGAGGGCGCCTTTAAGAATGCGGATAAGCTGTCGGTGACGGACGGACCTGTAAATAGGGTCTATCTGCTGGAATTGCCTTCCGGAAGGGATCAGTCACAGCAGCCTATCGTGCTGGATTCGGCGAAGCTCACCGGCAATAGCGGGCATTTCACATTGACAGGCATTACCCATGGCCAGGAGATTTACGAAGTGGTCTTTGGCAACGATCTTCTTGCCGTGCCGGTAGTGAATGACGTGCCGGAAATGAAGATAAATGTTGACCTCGGAAAGAAAGATGATTTCTATGATATTACCGGCTCCGAGGCCAGCAATCAGCTAAAGGATCTTGTAAATGTTTTTGGCAGGAAGGACTACGAGGTCGGAAAAAGCATGTCTCAGCTGGACAGCCTGAAAGGCATACACGCTTCCGACAGCGTCCTGCTGACCGCCACCGACGCAAAGAACAGGGCCGTACAGGACCTCAATACCTATCTCAAGCAATTCCTCAATACCAATAACAACGCCCCTGTCTGTGCGCTGGCGCTTGGCTGGGCTTCCCGTAGCCTCACCAAGTCGGAATTTGAGTCTATCCTCGATAACCTGGTAAAGAAATTTCCTGTCAGCCCGATCATACAAGGCATCAAGCAGGATTACGACAAGCAGCTGGCGCAGCTGGAAAAGCAAAATTCAACATGGGTGGGACGGCAGGCGCCCGAGCTGACTTTGCCGGATGTCAACGGACGTGACGTATCGCTATCCTCCTTTAGAGGGAAATACCTGCTGGTGGATTTTTGGGCCAGCTGGTGCGGACCCTGCCGTGCGGAGAATCCCAATGTGGTGGCCGCTTACAAGGAATTCAAGGATAAGAATTTTGCGATATTGGGGGTTTCGCTGGATAAAGAAAAGGGCGCGTGGCAGCAGGCCATAAAGGAAGACCATCTGACCTGGACGCATGTCAGCGATCTTAAGTACTGGCAAAGCCAGGCTGTGGAGACGTTTCACTTCGAAGGGATCCCCTTTAATTTGCTGATCGATCCACAGGGGAAGGTCATTGGGCAGGGATTGAGGGGGGATGATCTGGAGAATAAGCTGAAGGAGGTGTTGAGATAGGATGTGCGAGACAGTCTAATAGCCGTTGATCTTTCTAAATACTTTGCCTCTCCAAAAAATACTGTTGTTTCCGTCAAATTGAATTATATCGTTTTGAATATCCATTCTTTCGACGAAGCATTCACTAAAATTCCAAAGAGAAACAGTTAGAAAATTCTTATTGGCTTCAAGCGGCAATAAGTCAAAAATGCGAAAATAAATTCGCTGATAGGGTTTTTCTTCTTCAATGACCCATTGAGGCGACAGATCCTGAACCACTAAGCTTAGAAAATCATGGTCGCAGTGATTTAATTTACTTCTGGGTATTTTTATGAGCGAAGTATCCGACTTTACCTGCCGCATTGTGCATAGAAAATCTAGTAGATACCTGAATCTGTCCGGAAAGAAAGCATCGTCTTCAGGCAATACTATTTTGATGTAAATGGTATCGGATGAAAGATATTTGTATTGCTTAACATCAAATTTTGCTTTGTAGAAATTCGGGTCCTTGAATAGAACAACTGCGTTGCCTGCCAGAACTTTGAAATTGCCCTTTGCAATCGTATCATAGCAGATGGGAATTATTGCGTCTTTTGATTTTGGGGGAAGCCTTTTTACCCAGAAAATGTTATCTTTTGAATTAAAATAAAGCAGTTCATTACCGGATCGATACTTCCCGTCTATATGCCTTGCGGGCATTTGAACTAATGCATCAAGTGCGTATGGTCTGAATACGAACAGTAATAGGCTCAATAAAGTCATTATTTTTACCATGGTTTCATAATGTTATAAGTCCTGCCACCATGATGAAGGTAGGAGCGTTTATTCATTCGCACAATGAGCAGGCAAAAATATTTTTAGCTATTATTCAAAACAAAGATGTGGTTTGTAAATTTTTTTTAAAATAAAAAAGGTGTGCCAGACGGCACACCTTTTACGTCTTAAGACAGCATTTATTTCGCCAATGTAGTGGTCAGAGGGGTGAAATTCCCCGCGGATACACTTATGGTAAAGGTGATAGAATAAGTATCCTGACAGGAAGAGAACGATCCTGATCCGGAGATGGTTGCAGGACCATAGCCATATTGATCGCTGCTATAAGGCTGGCTTGGAATGGTGACGATGAAGTTGGAAGGATCGCTCCAGTCCAGCTTGGCCGTCAGACCTGTGAGCACGGGGTCGCCGGGGGGGAAGGGGCCGAAACCTGCATCGGGAGTCGCTCCCAGATTTTTTATGGTTACGGTGGCGGTGGTAGGCCCGGTGGATGTCCAATTGCTGACATTGACGGTGTAGGGGTTATTCGAGCTGCCCTCATCTTCCGAATTGGCAAAGTCACCTACGAGATCATTCGAAATGACATCGCAATATTTCTGCAATGTCAAGGTGTAGTTATCATAACCATCGAAAGCAGGTACATCGCCGCCTGAGATAGTAAAGATCAGGGTGTCGATCTTGCCCGCAGTATAGGCGGAGTAGATCCCTTTCACTTCGATGGAATCCAGAACCTTGCCGGCAGGGATAGTGATGGAACTGGTACCAAGTGTATATTGGGTGCCATCTACGGCGCCGGAAGGAGAGGTAACAGTGAAATTGATGACCCTATCCTTATTAGAAATGGTTGTGATACCAATGGGTATTTTGAACTTCGTGCCCGGATCACTGGTGATAAAATAGGTGCCTGTGTTCCCGGTGGGCGATGAAGCAAACTCTGCCAGCGCCGGTGTGTCGAATTTTTGTTTGACGCAGCTATTAAATGCTGTTGCCAGGATCAGCAGGCATATGATTATTCTATTGAAATGCATAGTCAAATTGGTTTACTATTTACAATGGGTTTTGATCAGCGGATGTCAGGCTCTTGTTGGCATCCATTTCAGACTGCGGCAGCTGCCATCTCCAACGGTTGTCGGCGGCAGGGATATTCTTCTTGCTCCACTGGATCCCGGTACGTACCAGGGGCAGCTGATATCGCTTCATGTCGAAATAGGGTACGCCGCCTTCGGCATAGAGCTCTTTCCTGCGTTCCACGAGAATCTGATTGATGAGGGTTTGCTTGTCGGGAGCGGTGGATTTGGTTGCGCCGGGATCCCTTTCACTTTGCAGTTCAAAAAGCTTGTCGATGGCTGCCTGCTGCTGACCCTGCTGTGCCAGGGCTTCTGCCTGTATGAGATACATTTCGGCAGAGCGCATCATGACGTAATCGCCCGACTGGGTGGCGTTGTCCCGGAATTTCAGTGTGACAAATTTCTTCCAGGGGGAAGAGCTGCTTTGGCCGGGAGCATCG
>DASZWE010000378.1:0-8149 GCA_035546735.1 Puia sp. | reverse complement strand
GGGCTGCCGGGAGGTGAGCATGATACGAAGGCATGTACGAAGGCTCTGGGGCCACTGGTCAATGGGACCAAGAGGGGTTCCGGACCAGTCGTAGTCTCTGATACGCTGGCCCATTTCTCCACCTCCCGTTAAAAATTCAGGGGTGTCTATATGCTTATCTTTTGCTATTATGTCCGATGTCATGGTTCAGGGACAGGCTTGGAATTTTTTATTCCTGTGGTCCAAATTCCACACTTGCCTGTGGTACCGATATGAGCAAAAAATAAACCATATGAGCGAAGTAAAAAAAAATTTTACCCTTAATGTGCCGTTATCAGCTTGAAGACCTTGCCTGTAGCGCCGGAGGGCCCTTGTTGGCCGGACGTAAGCAGGTAGATCTCTCCGGCCTGATCCTGACCGACGCTTTTCAGGTATTGCCCCAAATTGTCCGGATAGGATTTGAGCTTTAGCTCTTCATAGGGCCAGGTTCCTGCCGCAGCCATCTGCGCCGAATAGACCTTGGCATTGGGCTGGCCATCCTGGGAAAAGCTTCCGAAAATATAACGGCCCTTCATGTTCGGCAGGCTGTCACCCCGATAGACGTTGCCACCGACGATGGTGATGGCTACGCCACCTCCCTTGGGATTAGCCGCATTGACCAGCTCGATGACGGGATCGATGAGGGGCTGGTTGGCGGTGTCCATGGAAGGACAGCTGGAGCGTTCCGTAAGATCGTTGTCCGTGCTGAAACAGTGGGAGCCTTCCTTCACATTCCAACCGTAGTTACCTCCTTTTACGACATTGTCTATCTCTTCATACAGCGACTGACCGGCATCGCCCACTATCAGTTGGTGGTTCCCGCCCATATCGAAGGAGAAGCGATAGGGGTTCCGGAAGCCATAGGCATATATCTCCGGCCGGGCGGCTGTCCCTACAAAAGGATTGTCGGCGGGAATGGTATAGGTAGCGCCATTGTTGACGTCGATGCGCAGGATGTTTCCCAGCAGATTGGCATAAATGTCCTGGCCGTTGCCGCCGGCATTGGTGGCATACCAGTCCGTAACATGTCCCGGGCCGATGTCGTCCTTATTACCGCCGTCACCGATGGAAATATACAGGAAGCCGTCGGGGCCAAATTCGATGGTGCCGCCATTGTGGTTGGCCTGGGGATGGTCTTCTTCCAGGATGACCCTTTCCGAGCTCATATCGGCCTGGCTGCCATCTGTGATGACCTTGAACTCCGAAATGCGGGTGAGGCTGCTCCAATTGGATCCAGGCTCCGGGCCACCGGCGTGGGGAGGGGCCGTGTAGAATACATAGAATTTGCCATTGGTCTTGAAGTCGGGGTGGAAGGCCAGTCCCAGCAGGCCCCGCTCGTCATAGCCCGGATCCAGCGACACCATTTTGGAAGAAATGTCCATGAAAGGGGTGGAGGACATGGAGCCGTCGGCCCGGATGACCCATATCTTCCCTACCTGGTCCACTACAAACAGTCTTTTACTATCGTCGTCGGGGGCTACCAATGCTACGGGCGATACCAGATTGTCTGAGACCATTTTGAGGTCTGGGGTGGCGTTGTTGTTGGTGGTGGGCTTATCATTCTTTTTGCAGGCGGAGGCGATGAGCAACAGCGCAAAGATCCCTGATAACACGGAGGTAAATTTCATAGCTGAAAGTTTTTATTGTTTTAAAATACCGGGGAGGGAAGCTTTTGTCAGGAGACTGTCTATATAACAGAACGTACAGCTTGGGGGGGCAGTTGCTTTTATGCTGTGGGGAAAAAGCTCTACAACGCGACCTCAGCGCGTGGTTTGTTCGGGCCTTCGCGGCGGAAGTTCCGTGTGCAGCAATTGAACCTTTAGGATAGTCCGACCTGCCGGCTATTGCTGCCATGCTGCCTTTTGTGAACTTCCGGTTGCGCGTGATCTTTTTTCTACCAATTTTGTCTGCTTATAATCTTGTAAAGAAATGCAGAAAATGTGGTGGATCGGCTTGCTCCTTCCTGTCCTGCTCGGTGCGGGAGCGCTCTCCGGGTGTAAGAAAAATGCCGACGCGAAAGCAGTGTGTCATGTCATGGGGATATACGATGTACAGGACAGCATCAATGAAGGCCTCACCTATGACAGCCAGGGAAGGCTCAGTGTGGCGGCTTCCGCCAGTCAGCTGTATACGTACGAACACTCCGATCATCAAACGATCATTACCTATTACAGTTCGGGGCTGCTGATCAGCAAGACTACGGCCATTACGAATCAGGACGGGCTGGCTGTCGATGTGCGGGTGGAAAATACCCAGACGGGGATTGCCTGGGTGAATTATGCGAATGAATATGAGGATCAACGGATCATCCGGACTACTACTACCTATGCGGACCGCCGGCCTGCTATTGTCACTACCTATCAATGGACCGACGGGAATATGACTGCCTTAATCAGTGGCAGCGATACGACGCGCTTCACCTATTATACGGACAAACCCAGCCAGGTAGGGGATTATCTTTCTCTTGCCCAGCTTACGTTGGGGTATGAACAGTACCGGGTGAAGAATCTTTTTAAGGGACAAGACGATATCAGCTTTGTATATGCGTGGGGTTCTGATGGGAAGATATCCGCTCTTAAAGAGACCTCGGGTGGGAACGATGTGGCTGGACTGCTGCTGCAGTATCAGTGCGAGTAAACTATTGTGACCTGCTGATCCGCTGCGGCCTACTGCGCGAGCGAGGCGCTGTATCTCTTCAGCGCAGTGACGATGTTCTGTACTATTTTGTTCTGGCCCGCCTTGCTGTTGAGGTATTTTTCTTCTTCCTTATTGGTGAGATAGCCCGTCTCGATGAGCACGCTGGGCATGCCTGTCGCTTCGAGCACCCAGATGCCGACATCCCGCTGCTGTAATCCCTGGCTGTGGCGACCGGATCTTATAAACTCGTCGGATACATATGTACCGAACAGCGCGCTGTTGGCAAAATATTTCTTCTCATACAGCTGCGCCCTGATCCGCGCTTCGGGGGAGTCCATGTCCATGGTGGTGGTGTCGCCCATATTCTCGATCATGTCGCCTTTTGACCCGCTCCTGTCGGCTTTCCATATATAGACGGCGGCGCCTGTGGTCGTATTTTTTACCCATTTGGACCTGTATACGGGAACCTTTTTTCTTTTTCTGCCCTTTCCTATCCATTTGTATCCTGTCACATATCTTTCTTTATAGCTGCCGGGCGGGCGTCCGTTGGAGTTGGCGTGGATACAGATAAAGAGGTCGCCTTTGGACCTGTTGGCAAGCTCTGCCCGGTAGTGCAGACCCTGATGGATATCGGGGGCGTTGCCTGGCATGATATCGGTGGTCCGGGTGTATACGATCTTTATATCGGGGAATGCGTGCTTGATAGCTTTCCCCAGCTTGAGGGAGATGGCGAGGGTGACGTTCTTTTCTTTGGAGAAGAGGCCGTGGGTGCCGGGATCGAATCCGCCGTGGCCGGGGTCGATGACGATGGTATGGAGGGGTGTTTTTTCCGGCGGCCGGGTAGGGGTGTTGAAGGAGGTAGCGGACCAGGCTATTGCTGTCAGGAGGAGCCAGAAACACGTCATCTTTATCCTATTCATCAGGCAATTTTGAAGGCAAAGATATTAATTCCGGGGAAGTGTCGGTGTGACAACAAAAGTATAGACCTGATCGTTACTGGGGCACAATTGTATTCTTATGTTGAGACCTTTATCAGCAGGGGTATTTTCCCTTATATCGACCTTTGTCCTTTTAGGGTGTCATTCTTCCACCAGGGCTCCGGAGGTTGCTGTGGACAGTCCTGCTGCTACGCGTACGGCGTTGCCTATGTTCAAGCGTAATCCTGCCTTCAGGGAGCATGTGAGCAAGGAGCCGGTGGCGGAGTACAAGGTGAAGACGAATAGCAAGCTGAATGATCTGTATTTTGTGGTGCAGCTGTATGAGACGAAGGAGACGATGAAGTACCGGGCGAAGGTAGATTATGAGGGGTTGGAGGGAGAGGATACGGTGAAGCTGCCGGATATGGGGACGCCTCCGAAGCCAGTATTACAGAAGGGACCGGAAGAATATTCGTGTATTATCGGGTTGCTGGACAATAATAAGCGGTTCCGGGAGCTGAAGAAGGTGTATGTGACGGATAAGGGCAAGCAGCTGAAGATTACTACGCTGAAGCATTATATAGTGACGGAGGACTACCGGCTGGTGGGACAGTAGGGATCGTCAGGAAGCTTGGGGCTAGGAAAAGTCCGAGCGGCTCCAGATCTGCTCTTCGAAGATGACCTGGATGAGGGTGGAAGTAGGGTTTTCGGCGTGGATGGTGGTTTCCTGGTTCTTTTTGTGCATGGTCTTGTGGTTTTTAATATCCGGAAAACGGACGGGTCTAAAGGATTTGTGGCATTAACTGACTTTGTGGGGGGAATATTGTATGAGACAGGTGGATCAATAAAATTTTCTTGGGTGGCAATCTATTCTTTTATTATATTTGCAACCCCGAATGAGGGACCGGCTGGTTACAGATGGTTCATATTCAAGAGGATGCCCAGGTGGCGAAATTGGTAGACGCACTGTTTTCAGGTAGCAGCGCCGCGAGGTGTGCTGGTTCGAATCCAGTCCTGGGCACGAAGGCCCCGACGATAGTCGGGGTTTTTGCATTCAGGTGCGGGGCGAATGTATTCGCCTAAGCGGATGAGTGCAAAAGGCGTCTTGGTGGTTTCCTGCGAGTGAACATCACTAAAGCTTAGCCGCAGGGGACGCCTTTAACTCTGCTTTTTTCCTAAGCAGTGCTTTTTTTACAATATTAATATATAAATAAAATATTTAATTTGTTTGCCATGATATCATAAATACTGTACTCATCGCCACCATTTCAGAGGCAATTCAATTTGATCAATTGAGCTTACGATCATATCGGGTTTGAAAGCATAACGTCCTAAGTGTTCTTTTTGGGCTATACCGGAGAGCACCAAAATGGTTTTATAGCCCATCTGAATACCGCCTTGTATATCTGTTTCCATGGTGTCGCCGATGACTGTAGTCTCAGCAGTTTCTAATCCGAGGTATTTTCTTGCAGAACGCATCATCACCGGGTTGGGTTTACCTATCACAAATGCTTTAACGCCGGTGGCTTCTTCTATCATGGCCGTAGTGGCAGAGATACCAAGGTTGTTCCAACCAGGTTTTTTCGGGGAGGGATCTCTGTTCGTCGTAATGAATTTAGCACCGGCCAGGATCATATCTACAGCCCGCTGTACCATATCGAGTGTAAAATTCCTGCCTTCTCCCAGCACTACAAACTCCGGGTCCGTATCTACCAAAATAAGGCCGTTTTCATGCAAGGATGTCAACAAGCCACCCTCTCCTAACACATATGCAGTACCATGCGCTCCCTGGTCACCGAGAAACTTTCCTGCAGCCATGGCGCTGGTATAAATATGTTCCTCTGAAACTATAATGCCGTGGTTTTTTAACTTACGGACAGCCTCTAATCTTGTGCGTTGGCTGTTATTAGTCATGAAGGTAAACGGCACATTATTTTTCAACAGATGGGCGATAAACCTGTCCGCGCCTTCAATTAATATTTCCCCGCTATATATGACTCCATCCATGTCAATTAAAAGACCGTGTTTCATGCTGTATCATTTATCAATGCAACAATTGTGTACCGGCTGGGGCGTGCCCGGTAAAGGTATTTTAAAGATAAACTAATTTTACCTTATCGAAAGCGGCACTCCATCCATTAATTTAGAACGTAACACGGTTACGTATTTTCCGGAAACGAATGTCCTCGTTTCCATCAATAATGTCGTAAAGGAAAGCAATATGCCGGCGTCCAAATATGTAAAAATTAAAATAAAAAAAAACGATACTGACATATACAAAAGAATAAATCAATTGTAAAACCATGGGAGGCAGCCAATCACAGACTGCCATTGGCAACGATAAAAGAAAATAGTACACCATAAGGGAGATAATCATCTGTACAAGGCACCATGCTTTATCGGTGAATTTGGCTGGGGTCCCAACCATAATTCCAGCAGTCCTCCTTTGGCAAAGTCAGCATGCGATAAACAAAACTGATTATGCTCTTTCCCATTCAGAGAAGCTTTTTGTATATAACAGTTTGCTTTGGAATTATTATACGTCCTGATCACAAATTCTTTTCCCGGATAGTAATTGTTGTTGAGCCGGATGGTTATTTCATCAAAAACGGGGCTGGTGATATCATATACCGGATCGATGGACGTGGTGCCGTTCAGGGAAAATAAGCCTATTGCTGTCAGGGCGCTCACGCCTCCCATCTGTCCCTGGTCTTCATCGTGCCCTCCGTATCCTTTATCGGGCGTGACGCCGCCATACGCCTGTTCATTTACTCTCCTTACCCAATATTGCGTCAGATCAGGACGTCCCGCATGACTGAATACATGCGCATCCGAGCAACTGGGCTGATTGGCATAGCTTATATAACCTGCGCTGTAGCCAAACACAAAATCCTGGTCCTTTGCCTGTTCAAAGGCGTAATTCAACATCTTGCAAAGTGTATCCGGCCCTCCCATCATGCGGGCCAGCTGATCGATGCCATGAGAGACCGACCATGTCGCCTGCCAGGCGTTGGCCTCTACCCAGCCATTGCCGCTTAATGGATCCTTATGAAGCCACGCGCCTTCTTTTGTTTTGGGGAAGATCAGCTTTTGGTCCTTGTCAAAAAGCTTGGTCCAGCCCTGTGAGCGTTGGAAGAAATACCGATAGTCTTTCTCCTTGCCTAATTTCTTCGCCATTTGCGCCAATGCCCAATCCTGGAAAGCGATCTCGAGCGTAATGCCCGCATTCGACGGGTAATATCCATTTTTTATATAGAACTCCATTTCCTCTTTTCCTCCCATCATGCCACCCGGAGCATGGTTCTGTTTCATCATTTGATAAGCGATGGCCGCCGGCTTTTTGGTAAGCACTCCTTTTTGATAGGCGCTTGTGATGAGATTGGTAGCAGGGCAGCCCGTCATGATATAGCTGTAGCCGCCGCCGCTGGGTCCTCTTGGAAGCAGCTTTCCATTTTCCGCGTACTGTACCAGGCTCGCCGCAAATTCGTCCAACACTTCCGGCCAGGCCAGGCCCCAGAGCACATTCAAATTCCATTGTGTCAGCCAAAACGCATCTGAATTGTACATGTGGAATTTCACTTTGCCGTCAGCATCTTTGGGCAATGTGCGGACCTTGAATTTTATGTTAACGGTGAAATTACCACGCCTTTCTCCATCGGTGTTGTCGGGATAATCGCCCGATACGTCATCCAGCTTGTGACGGCCCAGCAAAACATGCCATAAGTCGGTATAAAACTTTTTTTTCTGATCCGCGGTCCCGCCTTTTACGGCAATACGTCCCAACATTTCATTCCACTGCTTTTGCGATGCTGCACGAAGCTGATCGAAGTTCCAGTGTTTACTCTCGGACGCCAGGTTGCGTCTTGCATTGTCAATGCTTGTATAGGATATCGCCACCTTCAGCTGGATGGTGTCCCCGGCTTTCACATGGTATTGGGCTGATACGCCGGTAGTGGGCGCATCGTAATAGCTCATGGGGCCGCTGTTCTTTGGTGTTTTCTCCGGAGTGCCGCTCAGGGAGGTAATGTCAGTCAATTCCTGTTTACTATCCCAGCCATTCAGCGTTTCAAATGGTTTCTCAAAATCGATGGCAAAATAAATGCGTACATCCTCCGGGCCGCCCCATAACCTGCCGGTGGTATTCACGGAACCTTCCAGGCGGGTATTGCTGACTTTTTCCACCCTTGCATCGTTCATGGTAACCTCGGATACATAGCCGCCCAGGTTGAGTAGAATATTGGCTAACGCGTCTTTGGTATAGGTCAGCCGGTAAAAGCTCACCCGATCGCCCGCCGTTTGTTCAACCCAGGTATTATACTTGTCGAGATACAGCCGATGATAACCCGGCTGTACAATTTCTGCATCATGCGAAAATGACGACTTCCATTCCTGCTCGCCTTTGTCAGGAGTAACAGCGCCGGTGGTGGGCATCAGCGTTATGCCCGAAAGCATCCAGCAATGCACTTGCGGGAATCCGAGCACTTCCGTCGTATTATAATTGTACCCGCCGCCATCCTGGTTTTTATTACGGGTCAGGGGCGCCGCGCTGATCATGCCAAAGGGCTGGTTCCCGGTGA
>DASZWE010000377.1:0-7245 GCA_035546735.1 Puia sp. | reverse complement strand
GAATATGGATGAGCGGAGCCGGGCCGGCGGCAGATGCGTCGGGCAATATCTATCTGTCTACGGGAAATGGAACGGTCGGTGTGAGCGGTAACCCTTCCGATGTGACCAATCGTGGGGAGGGTGTGGTCAAGCTGACGCCTTCCGGCAGCTCACTGACGGTAAGCAGTTTCTTTACGCCCTATAATTATACCGACCTGGATGCGGCTGACCTGGACTTCGGGGCTGCGAGTGTAATATTGATCCCGAATACCCAGCTGGTGACTACCGGATCGAAAGAAGGCAAGCTCTATCTGCTTAACCAAAATAGTCTGGGAGGGGTTTCAGCCACCACCAACAATGTGATACAATCCATCGATCTTGGCTCATCCGCCCATATGCGGACCGCATTGGGCTATTACAAAGGCGCCAGTCATGAGTTCGTCTACTCCTGGCCGGAAAACACGGTGCTGAAGGCATTTCCGGTGAATAGGGCAGCCAACAATCTGAATACTGCCGGAACTGTCATAAGCGGCATACAGGGACCCATCGGCAACAGTGGTTCGATGATATCCACTTCTTCCAATGGCGATGTGGATTCAACGGGCATCCTCTGGGTAAGCCACTCCAACAACTGCGATGCCAACCAATCCCAATGCCCGGGCATTCTCAGGGCCATCAATGCCAACGATGTGACCCAGGAGCTTTGGAATTCCAATAAAGTCGCCAATGACAACGTGGGTACTTATTCCAAATTCGTCTGTCCTACGATAGCCAACGGTAAGGTTTATCTCCCTACCAATTCCGCGAAACTGCTGGTATATGGATTGACGAATGGTAGCACGGATACCTGCAACTCCTCCAATGTAGCGTTGAACAAGGCTGCCACTGCCTCTTCCGTCCGATCCGGCAGTAACCCGGCCTCTGCCGCCTATGACGGCAGCGTCTCCACATCCTGGGCCAGCAAGTCAACCAATGGGGAATGGATCTATACAGACCTGACAAAAAAATATGATCTCTGCCGTGTAGTGCTTCGCTGGCAGGCTACGGCCGCCATCGACTACCATATCGATGTGTCTGATGACGCCAGCAGCTGGACCACCGTCGCCACGATCAGCGGCGCCAATCCAGCCACTTTGACCAGTACGATCAACGTACATGGTTCGGGGCGTTATGTGCGTATGCAGGGCGTCACTCCTGGCATGGTGGGGGGCTTTTACGCGTTGTTTGAAATGGAGGTTTATGGCACACCTGCTGTCACATGCGCCCCGCCGGGCGGGTTCAGCACCACCAGTCAGTCCGATGGCAGCGTCCTGCTCAGCTGGCAGGCAGTAACAAACGCCACGGGGTATGTCATACAATACAGGAACGTCAGCGTCAGCGACTGGACAACGATCAACAGCAATACGAATTCCGTTATTTTGCCGGCCCTGTCCTGCGGGTATGATTATTTTTATCAGGTGGCTTCGACCTGTTCGGGTGGCCAGCAAAGCGCCTATTCCACGACCGGTGGATTTTCCACTCCCAGCTGTCCCGCCAACTGTCCGCCGCTCCCAACCCGGTGGAGCAGCGCCGACATCGGCAATGTCGGGGTCGCCGGGTCCGCCTGTTATCTCACCCAGTTCCTGGTATATCTTACGCAGGGCTCGGGAAGTGACATCGGGGGAACTTCGGATGCCTTTCGCTTTGCCTATGTCAGCGTATCAGGGGATGATCAGATCGTCGCCCGTCTCGCCGCCCAGACCGCCACTGATCCCAACGGTAAGGCCGGCATTATGATCCGGGAAAACAGCAGTGCTGAATCCCGTAATGCCTTTATCGGGATCACCAAGAGCCAGGGGGCAGTTTTTCAATACCGGACTACTACCGGCGGCGCCACTACCGTCAATACCCTCGCCGGTCCCAAGGTGGGCTATTGGGTCAAGCTGGTGAAGAGCGGTACCAAATTTGCCGGATACGTGTCCACGAACGGAAGCGCCTGGACGCAACTAGGCCCGATAGTAGACCTCGGCTTTGGGGCTACTGCGGCCGTTTCCGGCGGATATGCCATTACCAATCACAATAACACGGCGCTGGCTTCTGCCAATTTCGATAATTTCTCCCAGTCCACACCCGCACCTCTGCCGTTGACACTGATCAGCTTCACAGGCAGGAACATGAATGACCAGTATGTCGCATTGCAATGGACAACCGGCTCGGAACAAAATGTCGATCACTTCGAAGTGGAGCGGTGCCTGGATGGCATCCATTTCAGGACCGTATTGACAGTGAAAGCCGTTGGCAACAGCCGGACGGAGCAGCAGTATACGGGTAATGACATGTCACCCGGCGTCGGAATGAACTATTATCGGCTGAAGGAGGTCGATCTTGACGGCAACTTTACCTATTCACCCGTTATTGTCGTGCGGATGGGCAAAAAGTCTGTCGAACCATTGATCTATCCCAATCCGGTGGAAGGGTCCATCAATATTGTCGCGGGCAGGGAGACCATGAAGGAAGTCAACGTTTATGATGTGTCCGGCAGGAGATCTGCGCAGGTGATCAATACATCGGCCTTGTCCACAGTATCGATCCCTTGTTCGAACCTGGCTCAGGGCGTCTATATCGTGGAGATCAAGACTGCTACGCAGCGGTACCTGAAAAAGGTGATCAAACGTTAATGATCTGCGAGTCGGCAAAAGGGTATAAATTGCCTTATGAAGAAGGCAAAATATCCTGAGGCTGACTTGCCCGTTCTTTCCAAGGCGGTCCTTGAACAGGAAAGAAAGGTACTTTTGGACCTGGGGAATGACATCACCAGGGTTCGGGATAAAAATGACCTGCTCGTCCTTTTCTCCAAGCGGGTCAAAAGCTACTTTTATTTCACGCATACCATCGTCACCCTCATAGACCATAAGGATGAGACCTATGTACCTTTCCTGCTGGATAATGACAACTCTCCTATCAGGGACCATGCGATGTATCCGGAATTGATCAAAGCCCGGTTTAACCTGAATGAGCCCTTTATACAGGAGGTATTGCACACAGATGGTCCCGTCTACTTCCTGCTGGAAGATATCATGGACCAGCCGAAAAGCCCTTCCTTCCTCCGGGTGAACTACGAGAAAGGCGTGAGGGAAATATTGATGACCCGGCTCATGAAAGAAGACAAGCCGATGGGCTTTATTCACATCTATACCGACAGGCCCGGAAGCTTCTCCAATGAGTTCAGGAGCGTCATAAAAGGCATAACCCCACAGCTATCGGGCGCCGTTTCCAATATCATCGCCAATGAACAGCTTATCAAAAAGCAGGAGGAGCAGGCCTTTCTGCTGGATTTCAGCACTGATATTACACAGGTAAGGACCAGGTCAGAGCTGCAGGAGGCGATATTCAGAGTCCTGGACAAAGTCATGCACACACAGCTGGCCATGATCCGGGTCATCGACGATGACGGTTTCCACCTGTCCCCGTTCATGTTTGACCGGACCTTGTTTAAGAATCCTCCGGCAAATTTCGAGGAAATGGCGGCCCATAAGATCACCATCGAGGAGCCTTATACTTCCCGGGTACTGGCCAGTAAGGAAGGATTGGTGTTCAACGTAGAAGAAGAAATAAGGAACGGCAATGACTATGCAAAGCTGTGGAAGACCACGGGATTGAAGAACATGTACAGTCTGCCATTGCGGGCTGGGGACAAGAACATCGGCACCATCTGGATACTGGCCAACAAGCTGAGCCCGCTGATGATGAAAGGCATTTGTTCCCAGATATCCATTGCCATCGACAATATACAGGCCAATGAAAAGCTGCTGGCTTATAAGAAGCGGCTGGAGGTTGAGAACGATTACCTGAAAGAGCAGATCAGGACCATTTACAATTTTTCCGAGATCATCGGCCATGGCGAGGCCATGCAGGAAGTGTATCGTCTGATGTCCGTGGTGGCGACGTCCAATACCACGGTGCTGGTGCTGGGAGAAACAGGCACCGGCAAGGAACTGATAGCCCGGGCCATCCATAATACATCGCCCCGTAAGGACAAGCTGATGATAAAGGTCAACTGCGCGGCGCTCCCCGCCAACCTCATCGAAAGCGAGCTGTTCGGACATGAGCGGGGCGCCTTCACCGGCGCCATCGACCGTCGTATCGGCAAGTTCGAGCTGGCCAATCACAGCACCCTGTTCCTGGATGAGATAGGGGAGATGCCGCTGGAAGCCCAGGCGAAATTGCTGCGGGTGATACAGGAGCGCGAGCTGGAGCGGCTGGGGGGCAAACAAACCATAAAGATCGATGTACGGCTCATCGCGGCCACGAACAGGGATCTCGAAGAGGCGGTTAGGGCCGGTCAGTTCCGGGAGGACCTGTATTATCGTCTGAATGTATTTCCCATCCTGCTGCCTCCATTACGCGACAGGTCGGAAGATATCGAGGCGCTCGCACGTTTTTTTGTACAGAAGTACAACAGGAACACCGGCCGAAAGATCCGGAATATTGCGCCAAAAGTGATACAGCAGCTATGCAGCTATACCTGGCCGGGTAATGTGCGCGAGCTGGAGCATCTGATAGAACGCAGCGTGCTGCTGGCGCCCGGGGATATATTGCAGGATGTATATATTCCCAAAAGCCTCGAAAAGCAAAGCCCGGCCCAACTGGCCAATCGCCCGCTGGAAGAAGTGGAACGCAGCTATATCATCGAAGTGCTGAAGCGTTGCGCCGGCAAGATCTCCGGCACGGGCGGCGCTGCCGAAATACTGGATATCCCGGGCAATACCCTTCATTCCAAAATGAAAAAGCTCGGCATCACCAAGGCCGAGTATTTTGCTTCGGGAAAATCTCCCTTAATATGATGAAAGTCGTCGGTATTTCACGAAATACAGTGAAAAATTTCTGCCGTTATTTTTTTTGTTTGCTGATTGTCAATGATTTGAAAATCTGGCATTTCCTTGGGCTTATAGGATACAAACCAAAAATTTCAAATCATGAAAATCGTAGTCATCGGAGGCTCAGGCCTCATCGGAAGCAAGGTAGTTGCAAAGGTTCGCAAGGCCGGTCATGACGTAATTGCCGCCAGCCCAGCCACGGGTATCAATACCATTACGGGAGAAGGACTGGCCGAAGCCCTCCGGAATGCAGAAGTGGTAGTCGATCTTGCCAACTCGCCCTCGTGGGAAGACAATGCTGTCATGGAGTTCTTTCAGACATCCGGTCGCAACCTGCTGGCCGCAGAGATCAATGCGGGTGTCAAACATCATGTGGCGCTGTCCATCGTAGGCGTCAATCTCATGCCGGAGAGTGGTTACATGCGTGCTAAAATGGCGCAGGAGAATATTATCACCCAGTCCGGCGTACCTTATACCATTATCCGCAGCACGCAGTTCCTCGAGTTCCTGGCAGGTATTGCAGCCCAGGCCGCGGAAGGGAATATAGTGCATATTTCGGATGTTCAGTTCCAACCCATAGCGGCTGAGGATGTAGCCACCTTCGTAGCCGAAGCTGTGTTGTCAGCGCCCATCAATGGCATCGAGGAGATAGCCGGTCCGGGACGTTATACTATGCCTGAAATTATTGCCAGATACCTGCAGGACACCAATGATCCACGTAAGGTTGTGCCCAATAGCAACGCTGTATATTATGGAGCAAAGATCGGCTATGCGTCATTGGTGCCTGCAGGCAAGGCAAGGCTGGGTGCTATCGACTATGAGGCCTGGCTGAGCCACCAGACCCAGCATGCCTAGCGACCCACTATTAAAATCGCGTCCGTCAATTGTAAACCACTACAATAAAATCATATGGAAAATTATATTTCCCCCGAGGATGCTATGTCTGACCTGAAGAAAAATGGCTATAAGGCTGATCTTGATTTTGAAACGGATCCTTTTGGCCTTTACAGCGGTGATCTGGACATGCGGCTGAACCCGGAAGCATATCATGTGGACCAAAGATATCACTTTGATGAGCCGCTCAATCCCAATGGCGACGAAGATGTGTATGCTATTACGTATTGTTCAGGTGAAAAAGGTTTCCTGGATGTACACGAGGGAGATGCCGGTATCATCCGGGAGGACCAGCCGGGTATTCCAGCGGCGTAAGTCTACGGAAATGTACCAGACAGTACAAGACAGTTGAAAATGGTTATTTGGATATCTTCGTTCCTATGAAACTATTTTTAGCCCTAACTGTCACATTATTAGCTAATTTTAGCAAATCGGGAGAGGCTAATCCTCCAGCTAAATGGGATGCCAGCTGGATCGCGGCTCCTGGTGATGATGGCCGTGAATATGGGGTCTATTATTTTCGAAAGGGTATCGAATTGACGGATGCCCCGGCCTCATTTATCATTCATGTGTCGGCTGACAATCGGTATAAATTATTTGTCAATGGCAGGCTGGTATCCCTTGGCCCCACAAGAGGGGATCTCTACCACTGGAATTATGAAACGGTGGACCTGGCGCCGGATCTGAAGTCCGGAAAAAATATCGTCACGGCCATCGTCTGGAACGAGGCGGACTACAGGCCCGAAGCTCAGATCAGTTTTCGAACCGCCTTTATCATACAAGGGAATTCTTCCGCTGAGGCGGCGCTCAATACGAACGACAGCTGGAAATGCATACGGGACAAAGCCTATCAGCCCATTGCAGGATTTTTTGCCGCCAGCGCCGGGGAGTTTATGGACCGGAATAAAACGGTGAGGGATTGGATGTCTGCCTCTTTCGATGACAGCGCGTGGCCTTCGGCAGCCAGTCTTTTCGGCGGTCAGCCCAAAGGCCTGTCCGACGGCTTCGGATGGATTCTTGTGCCCTCGCAGCTGCCACCAAGGGAATTGAGAGATCAACGGATACCTGCCCTTCGCAAGGCCACGGGTATTACTCCTCCGTCCGAATGGCCGGCCAGTAAGACCGCTATTACCATACCCGCGAATGCAACGGTGACCCTGCTTCTCGATCAGACTTATCTTACCAACGCTTATCTGACGCTGAATTTCAGCGGGGGACACCATGCGGGTATTTCTATCCGATATGCCGAATCGATGTTTGCCGAACATACGGCGTACGGCCTGCGTAAAGGCAACCGGAACGAAGTAGAGGGTAAATTCTTCGCGGGTCGGGAAGACAGCCTGGTCTCTGACGGCAGCAGCGGTCAATCCTATACGACACTCAATTTCCGGACCTATAGGTATATACAGCTGGTGGTGCAGACCAGCAATGATCCTTTGGTCATCGACGATATATACGGCACTTTCACCGGATACCCTTTCCAGCAACCTTCAGAATTTGTCACAGATGATGCGGA
>DASZWE010000376.1:0-3722 GCA_035546735.1 Puia sp. | reverse complement strand
TACGCGCAGTTCCCGACAGATGTCTATCAAAAGACCTTTTACAATACACACGATCAATACCTCAATTTCTGGCTGCTGGGCGGTCTCCCTTCACTAGTGCTTTTCCTGGCTGCGATGGTATTTCAATACCGACAAAGCATCCGCCAGAAAGATTATATCTTTTTATTCTTTCTCCTGCTGATGACGATCGCCTTCGCCACGGAAAATATCCTCTCCCGCCAGGCCGGCATCGTGTTCTATTACTTTTTTTCCTGCTGCTTTCTTTTCAATATAAAGGTGTGATTCTCGTCATTCGCATCGAATTCCTCCAGGATCCCGAGACCAAAACTGTTGAATAGAGCCCTCATCTGCTCGCTGGTCCGCCGTATCCTTCGGATCCCTTTCTTCTGGTCCCTGGGCAGCAGCAGGTCGGGGATCATATTCCGTACCCGATAACCAAACGTTGCCGGCCTCGTATCGATCTGTATTTGAATGACGCCTTCCGGATGCACACATTTCGAGATCCTTCGGAAATAATCTTTAATGATCTCAAAATCGGCGATATGCTGGAAAACAATAAAGGAATAGACATAATCATAGCTGCCATGATCCCAGTCCTGGTGAGGCAAATAACCCTGAATATTGGCAAGGCCCTTTTTCTGAGCATTTGCCTTCAGCTTTTCCAGCATGGTGGGAGAGATATCCACGGCTGAAATTTTTTCAAAGACATCCGCATGCGGAATGGTCAGCCTGCCGATGCCGCACCCTATCTCCAGCGCGGACCGCCTGGATCGCAGATACGGCTGCGCCCGCTTCAATACATGGTCCATCAGCTCCCTTCCGGTGTTATAAAAATATCGCTGCCCCTCTTCTGAAGTATAATCTACCTCTTTATAAGAAAGGATATAATACTCGGCGTCTTCCTTGGCAAATTTCTCCCAAAGGTTCATAGTAGGTATTTTTTCGAAAGTAACAAACTTTAATGAGTATGCGCAATGCGCGCCAGCCTATCCCTGATGAAAATTGCCAGCGGCTTATATGAAAATTTTTTATACCGTTCCTCCCACGACACGAGTCCATAGCTTCGTTCCCTGGGCTCTCCATGGGCAGGCTGGTCAAAAAGCTCGTATATAAAAAATCCCATGATATTCTTTCCTCGACGTCTTATCACTTTAATATATTTCTTCACGTGATTTTTTTGATAGCGGGGCGAGTAGCCGGTCCCCTTGTTCCGTGCGTTGACCTCCGTAAACCAGACAGGCCGTCCTGGAAAATAAAAATTCAACGCATCCAGGGCTGTCTTCAGATACTTTGCATCCTCATACCAGTGGTATCCGATAATGTCGAATTGCACCCCTTCATCCTCCAGCAGGCGGAAATAGGCGTAATGCATCCAGCCTGCATTGCTTACAATGATGCCCGCCTTCGCGTCTTCCCGCCGGATGCCATCCGACATGCCCTTCAACGCGCTCCCCAGTATCCTGATCCGGCTCCGGTCATAGTGTGCGGTATCCGATCCATCGCCTGCCGGCAGCTTCATCACATCCCCATCATATTCATTGCCCATTTCATAATAAGAAAAATAACCCTTGTAACGATGCGCGAAACCGCTACCCGCAACAAATCCGCTCCTATACGCCGTCACGGAGTCCATCCCGTACAATATCCGGGCCTCGGGAAGAAAAACGACAGGTACGATGGTTATATCGCTGCTAACTGCCAGCGCATGCAGCCGGTCCAGGCGGGCCGCCGACAGGCTATCCAGGACGCCGTCCCCGGCATAAGGCATATCCACCCGGTAATAATGCAGTCCGATATTCCTCATCACCTCCATCTGTAGCTCCATATTACCCCAGTAGGCTTCCTGGTTGATGGGATGGCCATTGGCGCCCCAGACAGGTTCCGGCCCCATGGAATGACCCGAGGTATCCCCTGAACTTCCCATGCCGCTGAGATGGATGCAAACGACCAGGAAAGCCGCCGCAGCCAATCTAAGCATGACGGGAAGCTTTGAGCACCCGCTCGACATAGGAAACGAATTCTGCCTGGAATCGCTGGATGGAGAAGCGCAGCGAGGAAGCACGTACTTCCTCAGGTGCAAAGGGAACAGCCCTGTCTTCGAATTGCTTTAAAGCCCTTTCCAACGCTTCCGAAGACTGCTCGTTATAAAGTATGCCATTGTTAAATTGCTCTCCCACGATCTCCCGGGACGCACCGCCCGAGTACGCTATCACAGGAGTGCCGGAAGCAAGCGCTTCCACAATCGCAATCCCGAAATCTTCTACGCCCGCATATACAAAAGCCTTTGCCCGGCCCAGCAGCTGATTGATCTCCTGCCTGCTTTTAAATCCCGTGAACTGGATATTCTTTCCTGCCTGCGCCTTCAATGACTTTAGCCGGCTGCCGTCCCCTATGACGATCAGCTTCTTTCCACTCCTGTTAAAAGCATCCACAATGAGATCAAAACGCTTGTAAGGCTCCAGCCGCCCCACCGTCACATAATAATCTTCCTTCTTATCGGCGATGGTGAACGAATCCACCTCCACGGGCGGATAGATCACATGCGAATCCCGGTTGTACTTTTTCCTGATCCAATCCCTTACATACTGCGAGTTGGCAATGATATACTGAGGGTTCTGCGCGCTCCGGATATCATACAGCCGCAAAGGCCATTTCACAAAAGAGAAGACCTTGCGGTACCCTTTAAAATACAGATGAGACTCATCCCATATATATTTGAAGTTCCTTGCCTGGAAATACGAGATATGAATTTCATCGCCTATCCGGTAGCTCTTCGATAAGGCCCATGAGGAGCTGATGACCGCATCCACCTTGTTTTGCGCCGTCTGCCGGTTGAACATCCGCGTAGCCAGGGGGAAAAAAGGCATGAAGAGACGAAAATGGGACCCGAAAGGCTTGAGGAAGGAAGATTCAATGACACCCACCTCCTTATTGCCAAACGTCAGCTTTTGGGTCCTTGCGTCCATCCGGTTGACATAGGCATAATAGAAGTCGAACTCGAGCTTCTCCGATATCGCGGTGATGACCCTTTCCGCCCCTCCGTATTTATCAAGCCAGTCATGGATCAACGCTATTTTCATATCATATGGTTTTTTTGGACAGTTCTAGCATGCCTCCTACCAGACAGCCGGCAAAAAAGAATATGACCGCATACAATAGCATCGTCGGAACAAGACTCGCCGAGGCGGGTGTTACCGTAGGTTTTACGCCATCTATCAGCTGAAGGGACTCCCTTTTACCAAGCAGCCATCCTTCGATGGCTTGCCTGTCATCCGCATATCTCGAGAACTCCCTCAGCAGGTCGGCTGAATTGAAAGCATTGTTGTAAAAGTTGGGAGACCCCTTTGACGCGGACAGGCTTCGCGTGTATGCCTCCGTAAGACTGTCTATCCGGTGCATCTCACTGTCCATAAGCTGCAGCCGCCTGGCATACAGCTGTATCTGGTCCAGCTTCAGCTTGCTGATATAAGGGTTGTCATTAAAATATTTCAACAGGGCATTTTCCACCGTCTCGGCAATCCCTGCATGCCGGATCGTTACTTCGATGATAAAGGTCCTTTCCGGCAGCGACGTGGTATCCTTCAGGAGATCCTTTCCATCCAGCTCCCTGGCGGAAATCGTTCTTATTTGCTCCGCCATCGAAGCGTCCAACTGGAGCGCACGACCAAGCGTTTGGGTCGAGCCCGTCTCCGCCAGCTTGTTGAGACTGCCGATCATCTGGC
>DASZWE010000375.1:0-8290 GCA_035546735.1 Puia sp. | reverse complement strand
CGGGACATCTCGGAGAAGCAGCGTATGAAGATAGAGCTGGAAAGGTCCAGGGCGCACTATCAGCAGCAGCTGATCGAAGCGACCCGCGAGGCGCAGGAGGCCAAGGGGATGCAGGAACAGTTCCTGGCTAATATGAGCCATGAGATCCGCACCCCCATGAACGGTATCCAGGGCATGACCAACCTCCTGCTGGAAACTTCCCTGTCGGAGCCGCAGAAGGAGTTTGTGGATATCATCAAACGCAGTGCGGACAATCTGCTGGTGATCATCAACGATATCCTCGACTTCTCCAAGATTAAGGCGGGCAAGCTCACCATAGAGAAGATAGATTTCAGGCTCAAAGACGTGCTGGACAATGTAAAGGCCGTCTTTAACCACCGGGTAAAGAAAAAGGGGCTGCTGCTGCAGCTGGAGGTAGACGCCCATATACCGCCTTTGCTGAAGGGGGACCCGCACCGGCTGAACCAGGTATTGATCAATCTTATCGGCAATGCCATCAAGTTCACCGACAAGGGCTCTGTCCGGGTAAAGGTGAGCTTACAGGAACGGACAACCGAACATATCGAGCTACTATTCATGGTGGCTGACACCGGCATCGGCATACCCGCCGACCGTATCTCCGAGATATTTGACAATTTCTCACAAGCGGGACTGGACATCAGCCGTAAGTATGGAGGAACAGGACTGGGTCTTGCCATCTGTAAACAGCTGCTGCAATTGCAGGGGGGCAGTATTTCCCTTACCAGCGAAGAAGGCAGGGGGTCTGTATTCAGCTTCAGGATCGCGTATGGCAATAGCCAGCGGGAAGAGCCCGGGGCCGTGGCGGCGGTAGCAACGGGCATGTCCGACCACAGTCAGGTGCTGGCGGGGTGGAAATTCCTCGTGGCAGAGGATAATGAGGTGAACCAGAAGCTGGTGGAATATGTGCTTACCAAGGCGGGCGGGACCGTACAACTGGCCGGTAACGGTCTGGAAGCCGTGAAGTTCTTGCAAGAAGACGCAGGCTATGATCTTATCATAATGGACCTGCAGATGCCCGAGATGGATGGATATGGCGCGACAAAGATCATCCGGGAGGAAATGCAGCTGCAGACGCCGATCATCGCCATGACGGCGACGGCCCTTATAGGGGAGCAGGTGCGCTGCCTGGATGCGGGTATCGATGAATACATGACCAAGCCTTTCGATTTCAAAGAGCTGTACAAGATGATCAATGCATTGCTCAGCGAGGACGAAAGAGGCAGGGAGGGGTCCATGAATATCGGACAGGCCTATGATCTGGGGCTGTTGCGGCAGATGGACGACAGACAATATCTATGGGACAGGCTGAATGCTTTTCTTTCCGACACGCCCATGCAAATAGAAGAGATGAGACGTGCGGAAGGGCATCATAAAAAAACACGTTACTGGGCCAGCAGGATCAAACGGGGCGCCAGGGTATTACGGTCCCAGGTGCTGCTGGAAGTTTTGGAGCGGATCATATCCCACTGTGATAAAGAGGAAAAAGTGCATGAGCTGGTGCAGATGGTACAGGTAGTATATGAGGGGCTGGAACCTTTATTACTGGAAGAAAAGGAAAAGATCGGTTTTGTTTTGGCTCCTGAGGGTGAATAAATGCCTTTTTTGTACCTTCACCCCGAGGGTATAACAAATGAGCCAGTATCGCCATTGGCCCGGACTCCTAACCGGCCTATCCCTTTTACTCTTCTCTACTGCCTTCTCCCAGTCCGTAAAGACCGTCCGGTCCGAAAACGGTGCTGAGGGGGAAGCGCGGGCCCATCTTGACATGGGTGATGCCTATTACCGGAAGCAGCAATGGCAGGCCATGAAGACCGAAGACTCGACAGGACTGCAGTTGGGTCTTCAGCTAAAAGATAGTTTTGTCATTGCCCTGGCTTATTATGGGCTGGGAAAGTGGTCGCAGGAGACCAACAGGAAGGAGGAAGCCGAAAAATATTTTCAACAGGCGCTGGCCATTCGATTTGAAAAGGAACAGTCCTCTTACACGGCTGCAGTTTACAACGACATAGGGTATTTATATGGCCTTAAGGGCGAGCTGGACCGGCAACGGGAATGGTATCTCAAATCCATGCGTCTTTATGATAAGGTAAATGATTCTTCCGGCATGGCCGAGACCCTGAGCAATCTTTCCGGCAGCAGTCTGGAATTGGGTGACAAGCAGGCTGCGGTCACTTACGCCCGCCTGGCGCTGGCCATTCGCGAGAAAGGCGAGGATATGGATGTGCTGGCCCTGTCCTGTAACAACCTGTCCCAGATATATCTTCAAACAGACAGCATGGACCAGGCCATCCATTATCAAAAGGAAGGGATGAGATATGCCGGGCTCAGCGGGTCCAAGCGGCTGTTGGCGCAGAGCTTCACCGGCATGTCGCTGTTGCTTAACAGGCAGGGGAAGAACAGGGAGGCGCTGGAATACGAGAAAAAAGCCATTGCCATCTGTCGTGTGACGGGAGATTCCGCCATGCTGGCCCGCCGTTGTATTGCCGCGGGCATTTTTTCAGGTACGTTAAAAGACTCCTTAGGTGCGGTGAGATATTTTGAAGAAGCGGCCAACGTGGCAAAAGCGATTGGCGATAAATACAATCTGCGGGACCTCTATCTGTACCGCACCATATTTTATAAGGAGCGGAAGGATTATTACAATGCCTACGAGAACCTGAAGAAATATAATGTTTATAAGGACAGCATCCTGAATGATGAGACGACCCGCAATATCGCCGAGATGCAGACCAAATACGAGACGGAGAAGAAGGACAAGGCCATCGGGGAATTAAAGGCCAGTGAGCGGATACATGAGCTGGAGATAGGGAAACAAAAAACAACTATAACGACCATCATCGGCAGCGTGGTCTTGCTGGCGCTGATAGCAGTTGGCTTGCTCAACCGGTGGCAGCTGAAGAAAAAGCTGCAACAGCAGCAGGCCTTGCTGGAGATGCGGAACGACATCGCGCGCGATCTCCATGACGAGCTGGGGTCGACGCTGACGAGCATACATATCCTCTCACAGGTGTCGCGCAATCATCTGCATCCGGACAAGGAGGGCAGGGCTTATTCTTTACTGGAGAAGATCACGGAGCAATCCCGGCAGATGCAGCAAAGCATGAGCGATATCGTCTGGGCCATCCGCAGCGATAATGACAAGATAGAAAATATGATGGTGCGGATGCGGGAATACCTGGCGGAGACATTGGAGGCGAGGAACATCGACATACGGTTCGAGGCGACGGAAGAGCTGCTGGGGCATTCTTTTTCCATGCAGCAGCGTAAGGATATCTTTCTTATTTTCAAAGAGGCTGTCAACAATGCCGCCAAATATGCCGGATGTACGTTGATGGAAGTTTCTTTCCGGCTGTGCGATGGGCGGATCCTCCTGGAGGTAAAGGATAATGGAGTGGGTTTCGAGCCGGATAAACTGAGGTCGGGCAATGGGTTGAACAATATGAGGGTCCGGTCAGCCTCGTTGTCGGGGGAATGCAGGATAGACGCCTCGCCGGGAAAGGGGACGACGGTGCAGCTGGACCTCCCAATGAGTAGCGCTACATGATAATGTAGGCGGCGGCCTGGACGGGCCGCTGTATATTGAGAGCATATGTCAGTGCGGGTATTATTATATGACGACAATGAAGCGTTGAGACAGAGCATGGAGACCCTGATCCGTGAGGAGGAGGACATGCAGATCATCGCCGCTATGTCCAATGCGGAGACTGTGGAGACGGACATCCGGGAGCTGAAGCCCGATGTGGTGTTGATGGACATTGACATGCCGGCCGTGAATGGGGTGTCGGCCGTAAAACGTATCCGGCAGGTGGATGCGACCCTGCCCATTATCATGCTCACTGTATTCGATGACAATGAAAATATCTTCAATGCCGTTTGCGCCGGGGCCTCGGGATATATCCTGAAACGATGCGCTTCGGAGGAGATACCGGGCGCTATCCGGAATGTGTTGAGCGGCGGTGCGCCGATGACGGGTGTGGTGGCGCGCAAGGTCCTGCAGATGGTGCCGGCGGCCAGGGGACCCGAGACGGAGGATGTATGCCTTTCGCAGCGGGAGGTGCAGATCCTGCAGCTGCTGGCGCGTGGTTTCAGCTATAAGATGATCGCTTCGGAAATAAAAGTAAGCATGGACACCGTACGATTTCACATCAAGAACATCTACGACAAGCTGCATGTGCATTCCGCCCCGGAGGCGGTGTCCAAGGGGCTGAGGGGTAAATTGATAAGTCTTTTGTTTTAAGGGAGTTGGATAGCCCTACATGATGATGTAGTTGTGACAGGCGGCTGGGTCGAGTACTTTCGGGTACCATGAAAAAGTATCATGCTGGCGGATTTTTACAATAACTCCAAAGAGTCCAACGAGAATAATAATTATTCCGCACCTATACTGGTCACACCTCCTAACCATTAAAAAACCCTGATATGAAAAGAACATATCTTTTATTCGTGCTCTTATACATTGGACTGGCGGTCCATGCCCAAACCCTGGGCGAAAGGGCGCAGGCCACTGCCAAACAAAAGACGGGCGACCGTATGGATCAGTCCATCAACAATGGCATCGACAGCTCCGTGAATAAGGCGGGACGGGCTATTGGTAATTTATTTAAAAAGAAGCCTAAAAAGACTACAGGCACTCCTGCGGCCGATCCATCGGTCACAGGGGCAAGCTCCAATATAGGTGGCGCCGGTAGTGGCGTGACTGGCGGCGGCACAAACGCAGGTGGTGCTTATGGAGACTTTGTGCCAGGTGCAAATGTCTTAATGGACGAGCATTTCGACAAGGACGCTTTGCTGGACTTCCCCGCTCAATGGAATACCAATGGCAGCGGGAAAGTGGTGAATCTCGACGGCCAGCAGGGCAAATGGCTGGATATTGCCCACAACTCCCTTGTCAATCCTGTGCTGAACAAAGCCCTGCCGGAGAACTGCACCATTGGGTTCGACCTTTTCATGATGGTGCAGGGGGATCAGATCACACCTACTATACAGTTCGGCCTCACCGCCGTATCCGACATTCTGAAAGAGGACATCGCCTATAAGGATAAGTTCTTTGTAAACATCAGCCGGTACAATGAGAATGACGGTCATTCGCTGGAGTATGGACTAAAGGATGTGATCGGGAATAAGAACGACTTCCCCTTATTATCTTATGCCGGACGGGTACTGCATTTCGATATAGCGATCAACAAGACGCGCATCAGGGTATATGCCGACCAGGTGAAACTCATCGACCTGCCCCGTGCGCTGACGCCGGCCATGCGAAATAATTTTTATATCGCCAGCATGTCGATGGTCCCTGCTCCGCAGATAGACGTGCTCGCAGGCAATATCCGTATCGCCTCCGCGGAGACAGATGCCCGCAGCCTGCTGGTCAAGCAGCTGTTGGAGGACGGCAAGGCGGTGACCAATGATATTCTCTTCGATGTCAACAGCGATGTGATCAAGGCGTCTTCCTATTCCATCATCGACCAGGTGGGAACCGCCCTGCAGCAGAACCCGTCCGTACGCATCCTCATTTTGGGGCATACGGACAGCGATGGGGCCGCCGCGCATAACATGGACCTTTCCCAGAGAAGGGCCGCCGCCGTGAAGACTTATATCATGACCCATTTTTCCATTGACGACTCACGTATCCAATCCGATGGCAAGGGGGCGACACAACCTGTGGCTCCCAATACTACCGATGCCGGCAAGGCGAAGAACAGACGGGTTGAATTCGTAAAACTCTGATCCCTATGCGTTATATATGTTTCTTTTGGCTGGGCGTAATGGCTTTTCTGCTGGGCCTGCCGACTATCGCGCACGCCCAGGACCGGCGTCATAGGGATACCATCCCCTTCGCCAACTGGCAGCAGGAGATCACCCGCGCGCCCGTGCTGACAGGCGGGAGTCCGCCCATCACCATTGTCCCCAATCGCGGGCAATACTGCTTCGACAAGCTGCTGTATCTGAAAATGACCATCGGCCGGATGAGCGCCGAGCAATGCGTCTACCTGGACACCCATAATGGTCTCACCGGAGCATTGCCACCCTCACGCTCCGGCGGCGCAGTAACGGAGATAATGCCGGAACTGGATAATTTCAACTTCAATGTCACCAGCATGAAAGGGAATGCCTATATGTATAAGAACCAGAAGAGCAAGGACGGCATCCAACACTGGGTATTTACGGGCAATACCCAGACCTACCAGTACCAGACCCCTACATCGGCCAATCCGGGTGGGGGCACAGGGCTGGCCCGCAAGGCGGAGACAAGAGGTTATTGTGATAATAAGATCGCGGCCCATGCCTATCGCTATGATGGCGGGACCACCACCTGGTTCCTCTACGGCGACAGATACCCGGAGAAATTGCATCCGCAGAAATACCTGGGAGCCTTTGGAGTGGGGTATATGCTTTGCCGGGAAGGGCTTTATCTTATTCTGGAAATGGAATTCGGGTCCGGCAGCTATGTCCGTATCGGACAGATGGAAAATGTACACAGCTGTTTTAATCCCGGCGAATTCAAGGTGATGGAGGATAGGTTCCAGACTAAACAACAGGAGCAGCTGCAGCATGATAAGGACAAAGTAAACGAAGAGCAGGCGCGTGTTAAAGGTGACTGCATAGCAGAGAAACAGGCCATCGTGGATTTTAAGAAAGCAATGAACCAGAAACACGAGGAAGCGCTGCGGAGAACACAGCATGGCAATAGCTACCAGGATACGGTGACGCAACGGGCATACCTTAGTATGATGGATCCGCTGGACATGGTCCGGGAACAGATCCTGAATGTACAGCTGAGCATTTGTAGCGCCGGGAAGGGTAAGGTGAAAGATCCCGGTCACAGCAACAGTTACCAGTCCAGGATCAACTGTCTGGATCAACAGTTAGCAATATTACAGGAGGCCGAGTCGAAGATGATGGCCATTGACAACCAATATGCGACACAGCCCGCCGTTGCCAATGCGCAGAAGGGGAAGGTGTACCTGGATGTGATGAAAAATGCGCCCCGCTGCGATTAGAGGGGCAGCACCGCCGTCAGTTCCGTGTCATCCACGTGTGCGCCTATCTTCTTATAAAATTCGATGGCGTTGATATTCCACCGGGAGACAAGCCAGCGTACCGTCCGGCAATTATGTTCCCGCGCCAGACCGATGACCGCATCCAGCAGCTGGCGGCCAATGCCGTATTTACGATGGCTGTTCGTCACATAGAGGTCATCCAGGTAGATGCCCCGGCCGGTCCAGGAATAGTAAGCAAAGAACCAGGTGGCGAATCCCACGATCTGCCCGTCCACGACGGCTACCAGGCATTTGAAATGCTCCTCATCCGCGACGAGCTCTTCGAGCGTAATGTATAATTTCTCCGGCGTCCTTTGGAAGACGGCAAATTCCTGGAATAGGGCGTATACAGCAGGAAGGTCGGCCCGGTCCACCGGTCTGATAATGGTGTTGATCATACGTCAAAGGAACGACATTATTTGCGCATCTCCTGCATGAACTGGGTGGGCGTTTTGCCGTACTCTTTTTTGAACGCTTTGGTAAAATACGATTGCGTTTGTATCCCTATCCGGTACATCACTTCCGTCAGGGACACATCTTCATGGGTCATGATCTGGACCACCCTCTTCAGGCGGATGGTCCGGATAAAGTCGCCGATGGATTGCTGGGAGATGTTCTTTATCTTTTGGTACAGGCTGGTACGGCTCATCCCCATCTCCTGGCAAAGGTATTCGATGTCGAAGTCGGGATTTACCAGCTGGGTGTCGATGACCTCGAGCAACCGCGTCATAAATTCCTTGTCCTTTTCAGAATGTACCAGCTCCATGGCTTCGATATTCGAATCGCGGGCATACCGTTGCTTTAACCGGGCCGCCTGTTCAAACCTGTTGCGGATGGTGAGCAGCAGGAGCTCCATATTGAGCGGTTTGGAGAAATAATAGTCCGCGCCCGAGTCGAGACCTTCCACCTGCGAGGCAAGCGCGGTCCGGGCTGTCAGCATGAGAATGGGAATATGGCTCGTCTCTATGTCCTGCTTAAGGGCTTTGCAGAGCTGTATCCCATCCATACCCGGCATGATGACATCGCTGATGATAAAGCCCGGATGATGTTCTTTGGCCTTTGTCAATCCCTCCAGCCCATTGACGGCTTCGATGACCTTATAGTGCGGGGCGAGACTGTCTTTCAGGAACTGCCGCAACTCGTCGTTGTCTTCCACCAATAACACGGCGTCGGTGGGACGGGCTTCGGACTCATCCGTCCGGGAAGCGTGTGGCTCTCCCGTGGTAAGC
>DASZWE010000374.1:0-3334 GCA_035546735.1 Puia sp. | reverse complement strand
GTGAAAATATTGTTTCCCTTGATCTCAGGAAGATACCCGAAGCAGTCGCCGACTTCTTTATCGTTTGCGAGGCCGGGAGTACTACCCAGGTGAAAGCAATAGCCGACCACATAGAAGAAGCTACGAGGAAGAACTGCGATGAAATCCCCTATAAACACGAAGGCAAACAGACCCTGCAATGGGTCCTGATCGACTATGTGAATGTTGTGATCCACGTCATGTTGCCGGAAAGCCGCCGTTTTTATAAGCTGGAGGACATGTGGAGCGATGCTCCCCAGGAAGAACATTCCGAGCCCGCCCGATAGAAAAGCCTCAGTACGACAATTTAACAGGATATTTTGCCGTTTACTGGGTTTTTTTTAAACATTTTCTCAATATAGTTTTTTATAGTAATAAAGTATTTAAACAAGCAAAACAACACGGACAAATACAAATGCCACAAGACGATCTGAAACAAAATGACAAGTCTGGCTTTCCGCGGTTCAGGCCCAGGGGAGATGACGATAACAACCCGAGGAAAGGCCCCAAGTTCAGCATATATTGGATCTGGGGGATCATCGCGGCGGTATTGATCGGCTTCAACCTGTTCGGGGGTCTTTCTCCTGATGCTCATCAGATATCGGAACTGGACTTCAGGAAGGAGATGCTGGCCAAGGGAGATGTCGAGAAGCTGGATCTTATATCTAATAAATCGCTGATACGGGTATATATTAAGAAAGACAGTCTAGCTAAACCCTATTATCAGAACCAGTTAAAAGGCTCCTGGCCCAACAATGTCAGTAAGGAAGGACCCCAGTTCGAGTTCAAGGTGACGGATGTGAAGGATTATGAAAAGATGCTGCGGGACTATTTTGCCAAGAATCCGCAGGTACAGGAAATCCCGTTGAACTCCAAGTCGGAAGGTGAATGGTTCGGTCCTTTGTTGAATTTCCTTCTACCTCTTCTTATCATTGTTCTCATCTGGGTGATGCTGATGCGAAAGATGGGCGGACAGGGCGCCAGCGGCGGGCCGGGAGGGATATTCAACATCGGCAAGTCCAAAGCCACTCTTTTTGACAAAGGCACCAAAGTAACTATCACCTTCAATGATGTAGCGGGTTTGGACGAGGCCAAGGTAGAGGTGATGGAAATAGTGGATTTTTTAAAGAATCCTAAAAAATATACGGCGCTTGGCGGCAAGATACCCAAAGGCGCATTGCTGGTGGGTCCTCCCGGCACGGGCAAGACCCTGCTGGCAAAGGCTATGGCCGGCGAGGCGCAGGTACCATTCTTCTCCATGAGCGGTTCCGACTTCGTAGAGCTGTTTGTAGGTGTCGGCGCGAGTCGTGTGCGGGATCTGTTCAAGCAGGCCCGGGAAAAAGCGCCTTGTGTCATCTTCATCGATGAGATAGATGCTATCGGTCGCGCACGTGGCAAGAATGCCATCATGAGCAATGATGAAAGGGAGAGCACCCTGAACCAGCTGCTCGTGGAAATGGATGGTTTCGGAGGCGACAGCGGGATTATCGTACTGGCTGCCACCAACCGTCCCGACGTGCTGGATAGTGCGCTGCTGCGTCCGGGCAGGTTCGACAGGCAAATATCCATCGACAAGCCCGATCTGAAAGGACGCGAGGCCATCTTCAAGGTGCACCTCAAGCCTATCAAGATCAGCAGCAAGCTGGACATCCATAAGCTGGCCGAGCAGACCCCGGGATTTGCCGGTGCGGACATCGCCAATGTCTGTAACGAGGCGGCGCTTATCGCTGCCCGTAAAGGAAAGGAGACGGTGGAGATGGAAGATTTCCAGGATGCGGTGGACAGGGTCATTGGCGGATTGGAGAAAAAGAACAAGATCATTTCCCCGGACGAAAAGAGGATCATCGCCTATCATGAAGCCGGTCATGCTATCTGCGGCTGGTATCTGGAGCATGCCTATCCGCTCTTAAAGGTGACCATCGTCCCAAGAGGCGTGGCGGCCCTGGGTTATGCCCAATACACTCCCAAAGAGCAATATCTCTACAATACCGATCAGCTTTTCGACCAGATATGCATGACCCTGGGTGGACGGGCCAGCGAAGAGCTCAATTTTGGGAAGATCTCTACGGGTGCGCAGAATGACCTGCAGCAGATCACCAAAATAGCCTACTCGATGGTGACCGTTTACGGTATGAACGACAAGGTCGGGAACGTCAGCTTCTATGATCCTCAAGTGGAGAATAGTTTTACCAAACCCTATTCTGAGGAGACGTCGCGTCTCATCGATGAGGAGGTGCGCAAGCTGATCGATAAGGCATACGATGCTACCAAGGAGCTGCTGACCCGTAAGGACAGGGAGGTAAAGATCCTGGCGGAAGCGCTCCTGGAAAGGGAAGTGCTCTTCCAGAGTGATGTGGAAGCCCTCATCGGCAAGCGTCCTTATGAAGAAAAGAGACTGCTGGATGTGGACGATCATGGCCGTGAAGGTCTTCAGCCTGGTGATAGCAATGGAGTTCCTCCTGCTGTGGTGACTCCTCCCACGGCGGAACAAGTCTAAGTTTTCTGGACATTAAACAGCGTCGAGATATGAAGGTATCCCCCGCGAAGGAAAATATTCTCAAAAAGATAAGGCAGGCGTTGAGTCAATCAACGCCTATTCCTTTTCCACAAAGTGAAGGCAATCATTCCGTCTTCCAGCCGGCTACACAGGACCCCGAGATAGAATTTGCCGAGCAGTTCACCAAATTGCAAGGTAAGTTCATATTTTGTATGGATCATCGTGAGCTGGCCGCGCAGCTGAAGGCGCTGGCGGCGCACAACGGCTGGAAAAAATTATACTGCCGGGAAGAGAAGCTGAAAGAGACGTTGCAGGCGAATGCTTTTGACGGCTGGGCGAAAGTGGAATTGAAGGATTGTGATGCGGCTGTCACCACCTGCGAGCTTTTGATTGCGCGGACCGGCAGCATCGTGCTAAGCGCTGCCCAGGACGGCGGCCGCACTGTCAGCGTATATGCCCCTGTTCATATCTGTGTTGCCTACACGGATCAGCTGGTATACGATATCCGGGATGGGTTGATCGCGCTGAAGGAGAAATACCAGGGGCAGCTGCCTTCTCTCATAACTTTTGCAACAGGCCCCAGCCGTACGGCGGATATAGAGAAGACACTTGTCGTAGGAGTGCATGGCCCCAAAGAAGTTTACCTTTTTTTGGTAGACAGGCATTAACTTCACCCCATGCAAATCCCTCCAGGAAAAAAGATCTATTTTCTATCCGACTTCCACCTGGGCGCTCCCGACCATGCCACCAGCCTGGTGAGGGAAAAGCATATTGTATCTTTTCTGGAGTCCATCCGCGGGGATGCTGCCGACATATTTA